>JBHADY010000154.1:0-4016 GCA_041855325.1 Ignavibacteriota bacterium | reverse complement strand
TGTGCTCTTCCGATCTAGAAACAAAGCTCGAACAAGAAAATACTAAGTATAAGAAAAACCCTAACTTAGACTTGGCGATCAGCCTGCAGAAGAAAGAACAGAACATTAAATCCGAAAGGATAGGCAATATAACTGAGAACACACCGAAGGAAGAACTATCGGGAATTAGTTCCACTGCTATTGATGCAAAAATGAAGATGAATAAGTTGCAGGAAAGTAAATCGGAGCTGGATAAACTCGCAGAGAAATTCAAAGCGCACGACGATAGAAATAAAATGTAGTAGTATGCCCCGATAATTATTAAGTTTATTGATAATTATTGGGGCTTTTTTTTCACCCAAAAGTAACCTTTGATACTCAGCTTCGTATAATACAAGGTAATCCATAGTATCATATAATGTAAGTAGCTCAATAACTAATGTTTAGTAAAATTAAAATATTACTCCTTATCATTTCCATTAGTGTTATTGGAACTGCTACTCTATTGTCTCAAGCAAAGACAAGTCATCATAACTCAAACAACTACGAAAACTTAAATATCCATACTATTATTCCAGCGAAATCAAGTGCTGGCACAAATTTTGATTATCTAAATAGCACTAAGAAAAAGAATGTTCAACAAACAAAAGTCGATATAGATTCAGTTGATTACACTCTGAAAGTATGGGAAGCATCTTCTGGCGACGTGGTGATGACTCTTAAGCTAAAAGATAAGAACCAAAACGTGAAAATATCTGTTTGGAATATGCTCGGAAAGTCCATATTGGACGACTTCGAGGGCAGCTACAAAGATTTAGAAGAAAAGCACACCATAAGAAACTCCAATTTCCTAGGTCGCGGAGCATACATACTTAGAATACAGAGTGATAAACTGAAGATAGACTCTAAGTTTATTAAAACTAAGTGATTAGTACTAAGTAGATATGAAACCGAAACTAAAGATATTTATCCCATTAGCAATATCCTTTTTCCTCGCATTGTCTAATATTGACCTATTGGCTCAAGAAGGTGCCAGCGGATACGCCAATACTTACCTTCACCGAAACGTAGGAGCAAGAGCAATCGGAATGGGCGGAGCTTATACAGCTCTGGCTAATGACCCCCTTTCAGTGTATTACAATCCCGCAGGATTATCAGATCTATACTCTCGCCCATCTATTAATGCTATGTTCTCTAAGCTGGACTTTAGCAGAAAGCACACTACTTTGTTCTATGGTCAAAGATTGGGTGAGCTTTTCTCAATCGGTGCTGGTGTAAATACATTCTCCTCTGGCACTTTTATGATGCGCGATATGCAAAACACAGCTCTTCGCGAAATCAGCGCATTGGACTACTCCTTTTATTTGGGTGGTGCTTATAACTTAGAGTTTGCTTCATTCGGTGCGAACATTAAGTACTTATCTAACTCTCTTTTTGGAATCAGCGGCACTCTAAATGGATACTCCATAGACTTAGGCTCAAAGTTCAATTTAATGGATATGTTCACAGTCGGTGTGGCTATTCAAGATATTTTCAACCACTCAAAGTATAGCGACGGCATACAAGAGGAAAGCAGAGTGCCATTCACTCTACGCGCGGGCATTGCTTTCGAGATTCCTTTTGATAAAATGATCGAAGAAGAAGTGCGGGACACTTATACTGGCGCAGCAGCGATGCAAGAGATTATCTCTCGCAGATACATAGCTTTCGATGTCGATTTGCATTATAGACAATATACTAATTACCCTTCTTTCATAGTTGGAATAGAGTTCGCTCCGCATTCTTTGGTTGCTTTCCGCACCGGTATTGATGTATTCGGCGAGGATATGGGCGATGCAAAGATACTTCCACTGAACCGCTGGGGTGCCGGAGTTGCCTTCAAGCCATATATCAGTGCGATTAACATGCCGATTAGTATTGAATACTCAGTTTCTTCGGACTACATCGCAACCCAAAAAGTAGGACACCACATCTCCCTGAATGTTGATTTTTAGAGAAAGATTATTTATATATAAGTAAGTACATTATTTGTTTTACCAATACAGGAATAAATTATCATTATCATAACAATAATTATCTCAAAATTCAGTATCTTTGCAGTCGCTATAAATTGTGTATTTCTTAGTAACAACAAGTATGGATTTTATATATCTTAAAATCATCTCTATATTAGTGATAGCCTATTTATTAGGCTCTATCCCGACTGCTGTTATCGTTAGTAAGCGTGTTTTTGGATTCGATATACGGGAAAAAGGCAGTGGCAATATGGGTTCCACAAATGCTATGCGCGTAATGGGCTGGAAATGGGGCGTGTTTGTTCAGCTAGTCGATTTGTTTAAAGGATTAGTCGCCGTGCTTATTGCAGGTGTGGTTATGTCCACCGTCCCTGTGCAATCCCCTGCTGCTTGGTACAGCGACCCATTCCTAATGAAGATAATTGCGGGCCTTGTGGCTGTTTTGGGACATATTTTTTCCGTATTTGTGAATTTCAAAGGTGGCAAAGGCGTTAATACCGCTGCTGGAATGCTCCTAGGCATAGTACCATTAGATGTTGGTATTGCGGTTAGCGTCTTTATTATTGTTCTGGTCTTATCTGGCTTCGTTTCTTTAAGCTCTATTTTAGCTTCTATTACTCTTCCGAGTTCAGTATTTATACGTCAAAACGTATGCCATGATGAAATTATGGGCTATAACACTATCATCTTCTTTTTAGTAGCACTAAGTTTAATTATAATCTTAGCACATAGGAAGAATATAGTGCGCATAGCTCAGGGGAACGAGAATAGGTTCAGCAAAGTTCAAATATTCAAAAAAATAGGTAAGTAATTGAAAATAGGTGTATTAGGCTCTGGCGGTTGGGGAACTGCTTTAGCCAATGTATTAACAGATAATGCTCACGATGTAATTATGTGGGCTTTTGAAAGCGAAACAATAGACGATATTAATAATAATCACCGCAATAGCGTCTATCTCCATAACATAGATTTAAATAAGAATATTAAAGCTACTGCTAAGTTCGAAGATCTTAGCGATTGCGATATTATTCTTATATCTACCCCTACTCAGCATATTAGAGGTACTGTTTCCCAGTGTAAAGATTTAATTAAGTCCAAGCGTATCATCAATGTTTCTAAGGGCATAGAGATTGGTACTATGTTCCGCATTTCTGAGATATTGGAAGATGTGTGTGGTATTGATTTAATGAATTACGGCGTACTGACTGGTCCAAGCCACGCAGAGGAAATCGCCAAGAGGAAAGTTGCTACAGTTGTGAGCGCTTCTTCTGATTTATCTTTCGCTAAGGAGATCCAGGAGTTATTTTCTAATAAGTACTTCCGCGTTTATACTTCATCTGATATCATTGGTTGCGAGATTGGTGGTTCGCTTAAGAACGTAATAGCTGTAGCTTCTGGTATAGTTGATGGTGGCAACTTTGGCGATAATGCTAAGGCTGCGATATTCACTCGTGGTATAGTCGAAATGTCCCGCCTCGCAATGGCAATGGGGGCACATTATAACACTCTATTTGGTCTTTCCGGCATAGGTGATTTGTTCGTTACTTGCTCAAGTAATTTAAGTCGCAACTGGAATGTAGGCAATAGAATCGGTAAAAATGAGAAATTAGACGATATATTAAATAGTATGAAAATGGTAGCCGAAGGCGTGCATACCACTCGCTCAGCTTATCAGCTATCGCAAAAGTACAATATTGATATGCCTATAATCACTCAAATGCACAAAGTTCTATTTGAAAACAGAACTACCGAAGAAGCCGTAGCTGAATTAATGGGTAGAAGCAATAAGAGCGAGTGGATGTAAATGAAGAAAGTATGCCTACTAACTCTCGGCTGCAAAAAAAACTTAGCAGATTCCGAGAGGTTGCTCTATAAGTTAGAATCTGAATACCAATTTACGGAAAATGCATCGCAAGCTGATGTGGTCATCATCAATACTTGTGGCTTCATAGACTCCGCAAAGCAGGAGAATATGGAGGTTATTGGAGAGTATCACAAGCTGAAGAACAATCAAAAGATAGA
>JBHADY010000153.1:0-4983 GCA_041855325.1 Ignavibacteriota bacterium | reverse complement strand
CAGCTTCAGCCGAGATTACTCTATTCTTAGATGGGGAAGGCACTGCCGTTTTCGATGATGCCAGCCTTATCATAGCCGGTGAAGAAATGGTGAAAAACGGTGGCTTCGAAGAATTTACTGTGCATTGGGCAGTAGAGGAGAAGGGCGAAGCTAAGGGCTATAAGATATTAAAGAATGTAAGCGAAAAGCGAAATGGCTATGCCTCGCTCGAGATTAAAATAGATGATAATAATATTGCTCAATACCCAAAACTTAGTGATTATACAGAGATTAAGCTAAGCGACGAAACAATGGGCTTCCCGAATGTTGCTATGCGAGATACTCGCGACTCAGCCGCTATACTGCCAGATGGATATTATCAGGACTTTAATAATCCTATTGCTCGTATTTCCGCTGTGATATACACTTGGGCATTTTTGGATAACTTCTCTACTATTAAAGCAGATAATTATGCTAAGCAATTGGATAATATACTCCTTAGCGAGATGGAAAATGCCGCAAAAGCACGCACGCGAGATGAGCTTATTCGCTCTCTCAAGCGGTTGAGCACTCTCTTTCCGGATAATGCCCTTCGCTTTTGGTCGGACGAGCAACTATCTATGAACTTAAGTTCTTTGCCTATCTTGCTTAAGTTTATTGATAATGATCTTTGTGTGTATAATTCAATATCAAGCCAGATTCCCAAGGGAAGCAAAGTAAATAAGATTAACGGCGAGGCGATAAGTGATATTCTCGCTCGCGAGATGCAATATGTGCCTGCGAGTAGCGATGGCTTCGCGAAAAGTATAATCGCGGCTAATCTATCATATAGCTATAGCGATAAGAATGATACTTTTAATATAGAAGTAAATGGCAAGAGCAGAGATTTTATTCTATCAAGAAGTTATGATAATATGCGTCGATTCTCTTATGATATGCCAGCTGATACTATGCTCTCAAGTGGTATATATTATATTGACTTAACTCGACACAGCGAACAAAGCATAAGCCAGTTATTTAAGGAGATAAACAAAAGCATAAAAGGTGTTATCTTTGACTTGCGGGGTTATACAACAATAAGTGAATACTTCTTTAAGTACTTTAAACGCGGGAAGTTTAAGGATGTGGACTGGGCTTTCCCTTACTTCTTTAAGTATGGGGAAATATCTCCTGCGAAGCGAAAGTATTCACCTAAGATTACTGGATTGGGTTCGCTTAAGGATGCGAAGATAATCGCACTCTGCGATGAACGCACTATTGGCTTGGCGGAGTATCATCTGCACTTGCTGAGGAATAATGCAATGGCAAAGACAATTGGCACGGCAAGCTCCGGTGCGCCGAGCGAGCCAGCGGTGCTTCCTCTTCCTTGCGAGATTAGTATGTCCTTTTCAGCTATTCAGAGTTATGATAGTATGGGGAAAACTTTGCTCGGAAAGCAATTTATTCCCGATATAATCGTCAAGAAAACGATACGCGATATTGTAAATGGACAAGACCCGCTGATACTTCGCGGTCTGCAGGTTTTACAAGATGAAATCTCTAAGTAATATAACTATATATAAGTTAGAATATTAATAAACAATTTATTAGAATATATGAAGATTAAAATTGCAATTATAGCAGCATTGATTGCTCTTTTCGGTGTGGAAGCTCACTCGCAGAGTTTTAGAGAAGTATATGAGAAAAATCTTAATGCACGCGGTGGCGAAGCTACTGTGAAAAGCCTGAATACTTATATTATTACAGGTAAACTTGTGCGAGAGGACTCCGTGGATTTTAACTTCCGCGCGGCTTTCAAAATGCCGAATAAAGCCATAATTGAGTATTACTCCGCTGGCGATACACTCGCCATTGGCTATGATGGTAAGCAGGGCTGGACTCTTATGCCGCAGATAAGCATAGCTCCAATTGAACTGCCCGAAGCGAATGTGCAAGAGGCAATAGGATACACTGTTATGCCGATTATTAATTACTTCGGTTTGCTCGATACTTATAAAACTGCGAAAGTAAAACTAAGTGATAACAAGGACAGCGTCGATGGTGTGCCAAACTATCAACTTATGTGTCCGAAGCCAAATGGCGAAGCCGATATAGTCCTGATGAATAAGACTGATTATTTAATCTCAAGGATTAATACTGCTCAGACTATAAATCAGTATAAACAAGCGGTAGTCGTGGAGCTTAAGGATTATAGAAAAACTGGCGATGTTACTATGCCGTACTATGTGAAAATATCAGGAAAAAAAGGGAATATAGCTGAAGTAACAGTGGAAACTATAGAAGTGAATCCTGTACTTCAAGATATAATATTCGAAATGCCGAAATAAGAAAATAGGACAATTATTAATGATGGTGAATATTAACAATTAACAATAGGAAATACCTTGAAGAAATATATTAAGTATATGCTATTCGTGGCTATTGCCTTTGGTATAGTTGCTCCTGCAAGTGCCAAGGATAAACGCCTCGAACACTATAAAAGCAGATATAAAGTCTCCTGCCTGAATGAAAAAATAACTGATAACCAAGGCAATGGATTCGATGAACTCTACGGCACGCGAAATATGCGCACCATACTTTATGGTATTGCATACCGTGGCGGAGCGAATAATCACTTCCATAAAACTGCGAAGAGACACAACCATAACCCCCTGCCAGAGGACGGACTCCAGCACCTTGCAAATGAAGGCTTCTCGCAAGCAATTTACCTATATGGTACTAACTTCAAAACAGCTAAGCACGAAGCCACTTCCAAAGATAAAAGCAATACGATAAAGTATTATCAAATCTCTGGGAACTCTCGCAAAGAGATTCGCGATATACTCGAACGCGTACGAAAAGTGATAGAGGACACATCTCTGGGACCTATCTATCTGCACTGCTGGAACGGCTGGCATCAGTCCGGATATGTATCATCTGCTATACTTAAGCAATTCTGTGGCTTCTCAGACGAGCAAGCTTTCCAGTATTGGATGCAAAACACAGATGGCGTGAATAAAGGCTATGATAACGTAAAGCAAAGGGTGCGAGACTTTAAGCCATTCGATGACTTAAAGATATCCCCCGAAAGACAAAAAGAAATATGCCCCTGTATGAGCAATAAATAGTATATTTCTCATATAGTTAATTATCATAATATAGACAATTACAATAACAAATATAGGAAAAATAAATGAGCTACTTAATTCCAATGGTGGTGGAGCAAACAAGCAAAGGCGAACGCTCCTATGATATATACAGTCGCTTGCTGAAAGACAGAATAGTATTCATCGGCTCGCCGATAGATGACCACTTGGCAAGTTTGGTTATCGCACAATTGCTATTCTTGCAAAGCGAAGACCCAAAGAAAGATATTAACTTATACATAAACTCACCGGGCGGAAGCGTTAGCGCTGGACTGGCTATTTATGACACTATGCAGTTCGTAACGCCGGATATATCGACTATTTCTATGGGTATGTCCGCATCGATGGCGCAAGTGCTTCTCTGTGCTGGCACTAAGGGCAAACGCTATGCACTGCCGCATTCCCGCATTATGATGCACCAGCCTATGGGCGGCACGCAGGGTCAGGCGACTGATATAGAGATTTACACAAAGGAAATGCTTAGAATGCGCGGCTTGCTCTATGATATAATCTCTAAGCACAGCGGAAAGAGCGTAGAGCAAATAATGAAAGATGCCGAAAGGGATAATTATATGAGCCCGGAAGAGGCATTAAACTATGGGCTAATTGATAAGATTCTCAATAAAGAAGACTAAAATTTAGATATTTGAAAGAAAAGTAAACTTTTTTTACTTTTCTTTCAGACTTTTTAAGTCTTAGTGTGTCTACTTAGCGACCGAAGGAATAAACAAAGTGTAATGATAAGAAAAAACACTAAGTAATAAGTTTTCTTTGGTATTCTAAAATAATATGCGTATTTTTATATTTTCAAAATGTTATATGTTGGTCTTAAAGCATTAAACATTGTGATTCATAGGCTTATAGCTGACACATTGAGCGAAAGTACTAATCAATAAACACAAATAATCAACTTAACATAACTAATTAAGAAAGAATATTATAGTAAATTTTATACACAATCCATTATGGAGTCTATTATGAAAAATTATCTAAAGCAATGGTTCTTCGTGCTGGCTACGATGCTCCTGGCTTTCTCGGCTTTCGAAGAAGTGTATGCTGAGAAAGAAGTCGACAACGGCGGAACTTCCTTCTGGGTAGGTATGCCACGTTGTAACAGATCTAATAACGAAAAAGCTTTCGGTACTTTCAAAGGAAATTACATCGAGCTTTTCATCACAGCACGCGATAACGCCAATGTGCGCATCTATAACAGCAAAGGTGTGCCAATGGGAAGCCCTATTAAAGTAAAGGGTGGCGGTTATGAGGTAGTGGGCTTGAACCTCGAGTTTATGGAACACAAAACAAGTTGCAAAGTAGAAGATAAAGGTGTTTATATCGAATCTGATATGCCTATATCTGTAGTGTTCTACGTTGGATTTAACTGGACAGGTGAAGCCTATAGATGCGTTCCTAACGATTGGTTAGGTACTGAGTACTATACAATGAATTTGTATAACGACTTTTGCAAAATGCAGGATGGTACATTCGGCGATTTCCCTAATCAAATTATGATTATCGCTGATGAAGATAATACAACTGTGCAATATACTCCTACATACAATATACAAAATGGTGTAAAAGCAGGGCAAACTGGTGAAATTCACCTGAATAGAGGTCAATCGGTTGTGCTGTTTAGCGAAATTAATATTGCACTGCGCCAAGATGAAAGCACTGACCTTACTGGTACTCACATCAAAGCTGATAAGAAAATCGCAGTTTATTCTGGTCATACTAAGGGTTCTTTCCCACAATTTGCTCCTACATACTACAATGGCTTAAAAGCTGACTTTTTCCGTAACATGCTTTTTGAAGCTATGTGGCCAGTGGAATTGCTCGGTAAAGAATACGTAACTACTCCATATATATATGAAAAGAGAAT
>JBHADY010000152.1:0-5069 GCA_041855325.1 Ignavibacteriota bacterium | reverse complement strand
TTTCGAGCATATTCATTGCCACAGTGGCTTCTATGCCGAGGGCATTAATCTCTGCTATATTCATACTTTTGTATTTGCCTTCTTCTGGCTTGCCATCGACGATTTTCTTCACCCAGTCTATCATATTCTTGCCATTGCGATAGTAAGCAGACACGTTGAACTGCATAGCTTTGTCTAAGTACTTAGTGCCGAGCTCTATTGTTTGTGCTTCTTCTGGCTTTAGGTTCGGGTCTCCCTGCTGAGTAGGAATGTTATAGTACAAGTCTGTGAATGAAGCAAAGCGCAGAGACTTATTATAAGAAGAATAAACGGATAGCTTATCAGTTAGATGATATGATAAATCCACGCCGGGATATAGGTTAGCATCGAATGCAGTAGTTTGGTTAAATAGTGCTCCTGCGGAGATGGAGAGGTCGCCAATATTTGCATTATGCTCAAAATATATGTTAGCGGAGTTTCTTACTCCGGATTTAGTGAATACAGCGCCGTCTTCGTGTGGAACTTGCACGTAATCCTGTTCAAGAAGTGGAATACCTATGTTATTGCTCAGCAGGTTTTCGTTTCTGTATTCATAGCCCACGGAGCTGGTGCCGAGGAAGTAATCAAGCGACACTCTCGCTTCATATCCGAAGGTACGAGTGCGGTGATAGTTCGGGTGCTTATACCAAGCAGGGGCAGGAATGCCGTGTCTGAAGAGTTCGTATTTATCATTATGCTCGCGGAAGAAGGCATTCGCATTCACGCGGAGCTTGCCACTTGTGGAGTATCTAAGTGCAGTGAAAGTGGAGTTAGTCGCTTCGAATTGGTCTGGGTAAGCAGCAGAATAGAAGGAATTAGCTCCGTATGCTTTTTGATTATAGCCGAAGTCGAGGAAGAAATGACCAAGGAACATATCATAATCTACTGTGGAGAATACGTTCAGCAGGTTATAATCTGTATTTGGTCTATAGCCGTCGGATTGCTTTTTATTTACAGCGAAGAAAATGCCTGCATCGCCTATTGGGACATTTGCATTTGCTTGCAGGGCATAGTAGTTGTGCATTCCTGCGCTTAGGTTGATGTTAGAATAGAAAGTGTCATCGGCACCTGTGATGAAGTTCACTGCTCCGGCAAAAGCGTTAGGACCAAGCACGCGGGAAGCTCCGCCCGATAGGACTTCTATCTTCGTGATTGACTCGAGGTCTATTGGCAGGTCGAGGTTGTGGTGTCCGGTCTGCATATTGTTCATTTTAATGCCATTTAGCATCACGAGGGTTTGGTCGTGGTTACCGCCGCGAATGCCTAGGTCGGCGGTTGTTCCGCTTGCGCCTCTTTGGCGAAGATCTATAGTGCTTTTTTGCTTTAGTATAAGTTCAATGTTATTGGAAACGCTTCTTTCGAGCGTGCTTTTGTTAATGAGTTCTAAGGAGCGACCGCTTTCTTGGAATGTAACGGGAGTGCGTGTGCCTGTGATAATAACTTCCTTTGCGTATGTGGTGTCCTTGCTTGCGTCGAATGCCATTGTCCCGGTGCTAACAGTAGCAGAGAGCAATGCACTTAACAATATATGTTTAAGGTATTTATTCATATTATGTATGTTTACGAATTAGAAAAAAGATTACAAAATTAATGTTTATTAAAATCATAGACAAATTTATTATTTATTTGTATTTTTTTCTGCAAAAGCTGTAATCTTATAACAATAATAGTTAATCTATAACAATAATAATAAGAGATAGTCGACTAATTTGTGTATTAATAATACTTAATCAACCTAAGTACAATACTTAATCAAATTCAGTACAAGTGCAGAAAAATAAACTATACCTCAGCCTAATACTATGCTTCTTTATGATAGCTGGAAGTCTCATCAGTCAGGAAAATGGAAGCAAGTTCTTCTTCGATGCAGTCGCATTTAAATCGGACAAGGAAAAGCACTCTAAATTAGATGTTAGCGTGGCTATACCATATCAATTGCTTAAGTTTGAGCAAGATTCCCTTTTCATAGCGAATTACTCCGCACGCGTGATGATAATTGACACAAACGACAGAACGGTGGCAGAGGAACGCATTTCCCGCAGCGTGAAGGCGGCGAATACATTCGTAGCTCAGGGAGGAAACGGGGATTTCGATTATTTCTTTAAGTCCTTAACTCTGCCGGCAGGCATATATAAAGCAAAAGTAGTACTGAATGATGATTTAGCCGGAGTGGAATACGAAAGAAAGAGAAAGATAGTCCTTCTGGACTTCGATAACTTTAACTTTGCGCTCAGCGGAACTATACTCGTTAGCAAGATAGAGCAAACACAAAAGGGATATAAGATAACTCCATTCCTCGCGGATAACATAGCCCCGATTACTCAATCTCTCTTCACCGTGATGGAAGTGTATAATAAGCTGGAGGCGGATAGCATTCCATTTATTATCGCGATATATGATAAAAATGATGAGATTATCCTGAAAAGCGACATCATAACTAAGTATATACCAAGCGGGAAAAGCAGCCAATACTTCCTAATGAAAGATATCAAAGGACTAAAACAAGGGGGAATATATAAGATACGCACATTCGCTCTGCAGAAGAATACGAATAGCGATAACTTCGCAGATAAAGTAGTCGCTGGCTCCGAGCGAAGCGTGGAATACAGAAGAAAAATAGGAAATGCAAACCTTGATGATATTAATTTAGCTATAGAGCAGTCTATTCACGCTGCTTATGGCGATGATATGAAATATATGCGAGAAGGAAAAGATGATGACGAAAAAGTGGAGCGCTTCCTGAAATTCTGGAAGAGCTTAGACCCCACGCCTTCCACCGAACGCAATGAAGCCCTCGATGAGTACTTCCGCAGAATTAGCATAGCAAGCCAAAGATATAGAAATTGGAGAAGCGATAGAGCCACTGCATATATAGTTTATGGCGACCCAAACACAGTGGAACGCGGCAACCCCGACTATTATGGACGCGTCTATGAAAGATGGACTTATGGCAACGGAAGAGTGCTAATCTTCCTCGATAGGAATGGATTAGGAGAATATAGATTAGTTCAGCCTGGCGCCATAGTAGATAAATACCAATTCGAATAGATAGTATACAAATATGAATAAAAATTTATACTAACACAAAATGATTGACAATAGTTATAATAGGGAAGAAATAATCAATGAACAATAGACAGGTAAGTGAATGTTAGCATATAAAAATACGATTGCGATAATCCCCGCCGGAGGTAGCGGAAAGAGAATGAAGGCAGATATTCCCAAGCAGTTCCTCGAATTGCGTGGAGTCCCAATTATCATCAGAACAATAGATAAGCTCCATAAATCGAAGATGTTTAGCAAGATTATTATCCCTACTCACTTCGAATGGATATACTTTATTAAGGAGAATTTAGAAAGCAGAGGAATAGATATCCCCGTGTTCTTCGTGCCGAATGGAAAAGAAAGGCAAGATTCAATATACAATGCACTAATCTCGCCATATTGCGCATCGGCGGACTATGTGCTAATCCACGATGCCGTGAGACCGAAACTCTCTGTTGATTTGATCAAGCGTGTGGTTAAAGAAGTGCATTTCTATAATGCAGTGATTCCGGTTATCCCCGCAAAAGACACGATAAAGATTGTCGATAAGAATGGCTTCGTCTTTAAAACTTTGGACAGGGAAAGACTACGAATAGTTCAAACTCCGCAAGCTTTCAGCTATATAGATTTACGCAAAGCATACGAACAGGTGATGAAGCTGGATAAGGTATTCACTGATGATTCAGCTATCGCAGAGCATTGCGGAATATCCGTGAAGACTATAGAAGGCGAAGAAAGAAATATAAAAATTACCACCCCAGAGGATATGGAATAGAGCTATATCTTAATGCAATATCATAATATAAGCACTATATAATAAAAGGCTCCCGCTGTTTTGCGGAAGCCTTTTGTTTTAGTACTATATTTTGTGTGATTAGTCTACGTAATCTAACTTAGCAGTGAAGTGTCTTAGGAATGGAGCTTCCCAGATTATCTTCATACCTTTTAAGTTGTCTCTATTCTTATAAGTTTCAACCACAGCTTCCACTACGTAATCAATGTGGTTTTGAGTGTACACGCGGCGAGGAATAGCCAAACGTACTAATTCCATAATTGATGCATCACCGAACATTAATGAACCGATTTCCACAGTACGAACACCGCTTAATCTATAAACTTCGTTACAGATTACTTGGCCTGGGAATTGGTGCGGAGGAATATGTGGTAAGAATCTCTTAGCATCGAGATATACGCCGTGACCACCAGTAGGCATTAAGATAGGTACATCATTCTTGATTAATTGGTCGCCTAAGTATTCGATTTGACCAATTCTGTATTCTAGGTAGTTTTCGTCCATAATTTCTTCGAAACCAACTGCAAGAGCTTCTAAGTCTCTGCGTGCTAAACCGCCGTAAGTAACGAAACCTTCAGTGATGATAAGCACTGTGCGAGCTTTTGTAGCGAGTTCGCTGTCGTTCATAGCGAGGAAACCACCAGTGTTGCTCATACCGTCTTTTTTGGAGCTCATAGTAGCACCATCAGCGTAAGAGAACATTTCGCGAGCGATTTCGAGAACAGATTTATTTTCGTAGCCTTTTTCTCTCTTCTTAATGAAGTAGCAGTTTTCAGCGAAGCGGCAGCAATCTAAGAATAATGGTAAGCCGTATTTATCGCACACTGCACGCACGTCTTTGATGTTTTGCATAGAAACTGGCTGACCGCCACCAGTGTTATTAGTAACTGTAAGCATTACCAATGGCACGTTTTCCACGCCTTTTTCTTTAATGAAAGCATCGAGTTTATCAACGTCAATATTTCCTTTAAAGTCATCGATAAGTTCTGGGTCTTTGCCATTGTCGTGCAATAAATCCACAGCGTGAGCTTTAGAGAATTCAATGTTTCCGCGAGTAGTATCGAAGTGAGTATTGTTAGGAATGTATTTTCCAGTAGCTTCGAGAGTTTGGAATAAAATTCTTTCAGCAGCGCGACCTTGGTGAGTAGGGATAATTTCTTTAAAACCAGTGATGTTTCGGACAGCATCTTCGAATTTATAGTAAGATACAGAA
>JBHADY010000151.1:0-4570 GCA_041855325.1 Ignavibacteriota bacterium | reverse complement strand
TTACTTCTTAATTCTTAATTCTCTAAACTATCCCCTGCGGGGATAGTTTAGAGAATTACCCCGCTCCTCCGAAGTCGATAATCCGCCATTCGTGCTTTCCGCCAGAGGTGGGGATTTTCCCGAAGACACACCAAGTCGAACCGCCGAACTCATTCTCTCCGCTGACGCAGGCTAAGTGATATGCCTTGTCTAAGCCGTATAGCTCGCGGGCATACTCGGTATCAATTTTGTAAAGATCCCAATATGAGTATGGACCTTTTGTCCTTTTTGTGCCGACGGTGTAATGGTTCTTCGGGGAGAGCTTAAGTACCTTATCTGTGTTCTGTCTGAGCAAGGAATAGTACTGAATGCCCATTATGATTTGTATGCTGCAATTAGCGTCCTGACTATGCTGGAGCATATAGTTTGTGCTTATTAGGTCGCGGATGGCAGCGACATTCCTTTGTGCAAAATCCTTCTGGAAATTAGCGAAGAACTGCTCGAAGTCTGGGTCTTTGATTTCCTCAGCTCTAATCGCAATGAGCGACAAGCAAAATAGCAATATAATTAATGATAATTTTTTCATAACTTCTTCTATTATTAGTATTTATTAATCTGTAATTGTATCGAAGCCGATAATGCCCCAAAGTCTATTCTGAAATATTTCGATTTCGGAGAAAACACAAAAGTCGCTGCGCTGGTATCCACTTTGGTCTCGCACGTGGTGAATCAGCATATAAGCGATAATCACTCCGTACTCGCTTTGGGCGTACTGCCTATCAACTTGGCATATTTCCCAGTAGTCGTAAGCATTTGATTTGTCGGCATTTGGCATTACTTTGCCATATTTATAATTGTTCTTTTTACTGAGCTTAATGATGGACTTCCAATCATCATCAAATGCGGTGCTGAACTCCAGTGCACGCTTCATTTGTTCTTCGCAGTCAAGTTTGCGCACGGGACTTGTATCGTAGTTAACCAATATTTCTCCGTCGAGTGCGGCGGATTTATTGGCTTTTAACTCTTTTTTGAAATTCTCGAAGTGCTTAGCGAAAGCTTTATCGTTAATGGATTCAGCTTTCGTAGATGCAATGCATAGCGACAGCACCAGGAATAGAAATAATACATTCTTCATATCGTTAACCTTTAATGTTTGCATATGAACGCAAAAATACGCAAAAATTTAATTATATTCTTACTTCTTAATTCGATAGGCAAAGAATATCAAGTAACTACGTATATGTACGTATTTTATGAAAAGGCACTCAATATTATGTATCTTTGACTAATGTTTTTACGTTTACTACCGATATTAAGAGTGCAAATTGTTACGAGATTTAACTCTGTATTATCAATTCATCATTTAATATTAATAACAAATATGGATATGTTCAAGAGAATAGCTGTTTTAGTGATTGTAGCCGTGATGAGCACCGGCTTTACTTATTCAGTTCAAGGTAAAACCCAAACTCATGAAGAGAAGTTCATGCAGGCGTTCGGGCAGTTTATCGAACACATAAACTCAGATATTCTAGCTAATGATACGCAAGTTATTGAGCAAAAAGCCCAGCCTGAAATAACTGCAAAGTCCAGTAAATCAAAAAAACAAGCTAAGGCTAAAACTGAAGTTAAAAATAGCAAGATGGAGCTTACTGAAAAGCCAGTCAATACGAATGCAGATATGAACCCACATATCAGCAGCCTTAAAAAAGTTAAGAAGTACTTAAATATGCTCAAATTAGGTCGCTCACTTGAGATTGAAACAGGATACGACAAAATGGACGACATCTTCCCGAACAAGTACATTAGCCTAAAACTCGGAAACGTCGAAGATTTTCGTTCGCTACACCCCAATGCATTTAATGGATGCAAGGATGAGGATTATATCCTCTACATTAAGGAAGAATATGGAAAAGAAGAGGAGAGGACTGTGGTTAGCCAGCGTGCTATCGTTTTCTCATACGTAGAAAATGACCACTATGAAGTAACAAGCACTCCGACACTTTACGTGAAAAAATAAAAGCAGAGACTTTAACGTTAAAGTTTTCCTTAATATTTTTTAAAAAAGGCTAACCAAAAGGTTAGCCTTTTTTGTGTAGTTTCCTTATCCTGAATAACTCCACGAACATATTAATGGAATCCCTTATAGGATTCACCTTGCTTCTATCGTCATTATACCACTCGACTGAAACTTGTTCGACGCGAAAGCCCATACGCTTTGCTAAGAATAATGCTTCTACGTCGAAACTGAAGCCGTCTATTTTCGAAGCAGAGAATACACTATCTGCTGCTGATGCAGAGAATGCCTTAAATCCGCACTGCGTGTCGCTAATCCCACGGAAAACTATGGTTTGAACGAATAGATTAAAGATTCTGCCCATCCATTCGCGATAGAATGGCTGGTGCTCTTTTATCTGATTTCTGTCCAAAGCGCGGCTTCCTATGCAGATGTCCGCACCGCTTTCCATTATGGAGAGGAGTTTATCGGCTTCTTTGATTGGAGTGGATAGGTCAGCATCGCTGAAGATGCGGTATTGTCCTTTTGATTCTATCATTCCTCGCCTTACTGCAGCGCCCTTTCCCATATTTCGGGGTTGCGATAGCACTCGTATTTTGCTATGCCCAAAGTCATTTACTACTTTAACTGTATCGTCTTTAGAGCCATCATCGACTACTACGATTTCCCAGTCGTAGCCTTTGGGGGATAGAAATTCTACGATAGTATTCAGGGTTTTTCCGATTCTTTCGGCTTCGTTATATGCGGGAATTATTATGGATAAATACATATTACATTTTGCAAATCCGCCACCCGCGAGAATAGCGGATTCGCACATAGTTTAACAAATGAATTATTGACTTTTGCTCAGGAGTAAGTGTTATTCTGCAGATGCCTGAGCAGTGTCTTGCTTAGTTGTATCGTTCGCATTAGCTACCAAAGTGCCGTCTATGTTCATAGCACGCTGCTCGAACATAGCTGCGAGGTGTTGGTCTAATTCTTCTCTGCTCTTGCCGTATTGTTCAGAGAGCTGCATAGCCAATTTGCGTGCTTCATCCTTCTTGCCCTGCTTGATAAGCTGCTTAATTCTTGTATCGTCAATAAAGTAGATTTGTCCTGCAAGGTCTACTATATTTTGATCTAAATAGTGCTTATATTGAGCTGTTTCTGGGTTGTTGAACGCTGCTTCCACTTCTTTCAGGAGTTCTCTAACCACTGCTTTCGCCTTGTCATATTCACCAATCATTCTATAGCCTTCAGCAAGAGTTTTGTACGTACCGCGGAAGCCGAGTACCTCTTCCATCATCTTTGGAATGCGTGAACGACGCTGAGCTGTGCGAAGCTTTGGATTTTTGTGAATATACTCGCAAGACTCTATAGATAACTTCGCAAACTTCTTCGCAGAAGCCATGTCGCCAGCTCTTTCATAGATAAGTCCAAGCTGCAATTCTTCCTCGAATGAAAGCGGGAATTGCTCTAAAGAGATGTTTGTATTCATCGCGTTCAGTATCTTTATAGCCTTAGCTTTATCTTTCTTTGTATCAAGAGTATAGAGGGCATAGTTAAAGTAGAACATTCTATAAGAGCTAATCATTTCTCTATGCACTTCATCATAATATACGCTTGGGTTGCTTAAGTTTCTGAACTTAAAGCCATACTTCGGAGTGAGGCTGAAGTTATCAGTGTTATCAACGCCAGTGAGCAAGCAAGCATCGTTAATCTTGCTATCAGCTCTGCCTTCTTTCATTAATTCCTGTGGCACTGGGCAAATTCTCATTGCCATACCTTCACTGCGGAGGAAGCGAGAAAGACCCGCATATACGTTTCCAGCGGTAGAGGAGAAGTATACTGGACGTTTGAATTGATTTTCCACCACGATAGATTTAACTAATTCATTATAAACAGTGAAATAATAGCTTTGTTCTTCGCCTTCGCCAGCGCCCATTGGTTCGCCAACGTAGTCGTATTCCATTCTTCCGCCTGCTATGTATGCTTCATTGTTAGTATATTGACGGAGAATATCCTTGCTTACAGGGATAACAATCCTTTGAGCAGGACCGCGAGATGGGCGTATAGCTTCCTGAGAATCCTCTGGAACTAATAGCTGATGATCCGGAATAGACATAGCAATTTTATGTGCTCCCCAAGGCTCTCTATGCTTGAGTTGGTGTATATACCACTGAGTTTGACCAAGGCTGAGGTTCACGATTCTTACATCGCGTCTCACGCCGACTACATCTTGCAACCACCAAACAGGGAATGTATCATTATCACCATTCGTGAAGAGGATAGCATCTTGTTCCACGCTTTGAAGCAGGTTATAAGAGTAGTCGAAAGCTAAGTAGTTACCAGCGCGGGAGTGAGTTTTCCATCCACCGATAGCCATATTAACAGGCACGAGGAGTAGGGAAACGAGAACCACACCACCGGCAAGTCCTGTGCTAAGTTTCTTCTTGCCTAAGTAGTCAATTAGGGCATAAGCACCCATACCAATCCACATAGCAAATACGAAGAAGGAGCCTGTGTAGAAGTAGTCGCGTTCGCGAGGCTGTGGGTCTTGTTGGTTCTGCTGCAGAGTAGCAAGAATACCCATTA
>JBHADY010000150.1:0-4042 GCA_041855325.1 Ignavibacteriota bacterium | reverse complement strand
TCGCACCGTCGCAAATCATACCAGTTAGGTTGCCTATCATATTCTTAATGGAGAATTCGATTTGATCCTTGTTTCCGCCCATCAGATAAGTAACGCCACAGGCAGCACCAGTGGAAGCAATAACGCATCCGCAAGCTGCTGATAACCTACCGAAGAACTTCTTCATATAGATTACAGTCAGGTTGCTAAGCACGAGGGCGCGGATTAGCTCTTCGCGAGAGGACTCTAAGGTCTTCGCTGCGGAGACGATAGGCATCATAGCTGTTATGCCTTGGTTGCCACTGCCTGCTGTGCTCATTGCCGGCTTCATAGCGCCACTCATACGCGCATCGGATGCGGCAGCTGTGCGAGCCATTGCTATGCGCATAATATCATTCTTATTGTCGAAATCAGGGATTTTAGAGGCAATGTTTGCGCCCACGCCGAGTCCGGATCTCTCTTTCAGTCCTAAGTCGCTGAGTTCGCTATTGAGCTTCGCCCCTTCGAGGATGAATTCAATTTCGCTTAGAGGTATCTCCTTCACGAATGAGTAAATATCATCATACTCTAAGATGAAGTCGTCGTCAGTAACGCAGGAGTCGCTGGAGAGGTCGCACTTGGATTCCACGAGCTTTCCGTTTAAGTATACTTTAGTTATATTTGCGTGAGAGTCTTCGATGATAGCTTCCGATACGTTTTCTCCGTCTGTGCAGGAAGCAGATATGTATAGCTTTTGTGTAGTGTCGAATGGTTCTACGGTGATTTTTCCATCTGCTATCATTTTCTTTGCTTGGGCTAAGTATTCGGGGTTAACGTCATTAAGCACTTCCAGCTTATAAACGGACTTTCCGCATATAGCACCGAGAGCAGCAGCAATGCTAAGCCCTACCATTCCAGTGCCGGGGACGCCCACGCCCATACCATTCTTATATATATTAGGGCTAACCTTTGCCGTTAGGTATTTAAACTCGCCTTTTAGCATTTCCTTTGCTTTTGCTACGGCGAGTGCCAGGGCAATAGGCTCAGTACAGCCCAATGCGGGGATTACTTCGCTTTTTAATATTTCGATAATCTTATCGTATCTATTCATAATAATATGTATTTATCCTTTTGTTTATATATGCAATTATAGCTCAATTTTGAATATTCTTCTTCTCTTGTGATTCACTGGCTGATAAAACTTCCAGAGTGCTTGCACGAGGGAGTTGTCTTCCAGCTCTTGGTTAGATTCAGAATTTTTAAAACCGAGCTTCACAGCTGTTTTTACGATTTCGGTGGCTAATATGGCATCGACGCCTTTGGAGCGGTAATCTGCACGCACGCCGGCGAAGTAGAAATCGAGTACTTCGTAAGTTTTTAGGGCTTTCAGTAGGTGGAAAATTCCAAATGGGAATAGCTTGCCCTTTGCTTTTTGGAATGCCTTTGATAGGTTCGGCATAGTAATGATGAAGCCGATTAGCTCGCCTTGCTCGTTTTCTACGAGTTTAACGAGGTCTTTATTAAGTAGCATTAAGTACTTCTTAATATAGTAGTTCATTTGTGTGTCGGTTAGTGGCACGGTGCCGTAGTTATCTTTGAATGTGTCTTCCAACAGGGAGAAAATTTCCTTTCCGCGTTTGATGTAATCTTTAATGCTTGGATAGCTTACGAGCTTGAACTTGTTCTTTTTGATTACATAGTCATTTACGCGGAGCAGTTTTTCGGGGATATCCTCTGCTTTTGGCGTAGTTGACCAATATTCTACGTAGTCTACGTCCTTGCTGAAGCCATAGCGTTCCATATATTCGGGATAGTATGGGAAATTATAGAATGATGCTATAGTCGCGAGTTTATCAAATCCCTCCACGAGCATACCCTGCATATCGAAGTCGTTCAGCCAGTGAGGACCGGTAACTGTGGTCATATTTCTTTCTTTAGCGAAATTCACCACGGTATCCAATAGGAGCTTGCACACTTCGTAGTCTTCTATGAACTCAATCCAGCTGAAGCGGCAGTTTTTGTAGCCCCATTTTTCATTTGCTGGCTTGCTAACGAGTGCGCCCACGCGTCCCACGATTTCCTTACCTTTATAGCAGAGGAATAGCTTCATATCCACGTCTGCTAAGCCGGGATTTTTCTCTGGGAGGAAGGTATTAACGTCGTCTGCAACGATTGGTGGCACGTAGTATGGGTTGCCTTTATAGTGTTTAATTTGGAATGCGACGAAGTCTTTTATTTGCTTTTTAGTTTTAACTTCTATAATTTCGTATTTCATATTTTCTATGTATAATTTAAATTACAAAGTAAACGAACATCAAAAATAAGTATAAATTAATAATATATTGCAATAAAATTTATAGGGTTTGGTATAATTGTTCAAAAATGAAATATAGTATAATTGAATATGCGAAAATGAACAAGTTTAGCAAAAATGAATAAATTTTATAGGTAAAAAAATATCTATTTAGAATTGAAAAGTTAAATAAAAATGAATAATATTCAGTAATGATAAAATTGGCACGTAGATTGTAACTAATATTGCGAATCGTTCGTACCTTGTATTAATAAAGCAATTTATTAAGACGAAAATGTTATTAGTTTAGGTGTTTTTCTACATCTGAACTTAGAAATAATTTTTTTCTCCTTGATAATCATTTTAACTCCTAGTAAGTATGTCGGGTTCTTCCCCTTCATATTCGGTTTTCATAAATTGGTGGTAAAAGATATTAGTAGTGAGTTTAAAGGGGAAGCACCTTTTTTTATCTCTGCTCTGACAGATGATAAAAGGGAATGCTAAAACTTACGAAGAAAGTTAAAGTGCATTATTAGCGATGAAAAACTGAAAAATTAGAGGCTTCTTGCTCATGCGGGAAAGCCTCTTTTTTTTTTGCCCAATTATAATTCAATAAAAATTAGCGATGAAAAATCAGTAAAATTAGAGGCTACTTCATTTTGTGAAGAGCCTCTTTTTTTATGCCTACAGATGCACAGATGGAATAATCATTTTTCCCAATCAAGTTTTTTTAATTTTCATATAAAAGTGCTATATTGCGTACTTTGTGTAAAATATAAAATCTATAATTTTCGATCTTTATTAACTTTAAGGAATAAATAATAAATGAAATCCACCTTTAAAATGCTTTGCGCCCTCGTTGTGGCAGTAGCTCTGATGCTTCCTGCGAAAGTGGAAAGCTGCACAAATCTGATAATAACCAAGGGAGCTTCCACTGATGGCTCTAATATGGTTACTTATAACGCCGATGCAGGCGGATTTATGGAGCCGCTCCGCTATAAACCAGCGCAAGACCACGCACCCGGCACAATGATTGACATCTATGAATGGGACAGCGGTAAATTCCTCGGAAAAATTAAGCAAGTGCCTCATACTTTCCGCATAGTGGGAAATATGAACGAACACCAAGTCGTTATAGGCGAAACTACCTTCACTGGTATTAAATCCCTAAGCGATACAAATGGTATTATGGACTATGGTAGCCTTATCTACACTACTTTGGAGCGCGCCCGCACTGCTCGCGAAGCTATCGATATCATCGTAAATCTTTGCTATGAATACGGATACTACAGCACAGGGGAATCCTTCTCCATAGCTGATAAAAATGAAGTATGGGTGATGGACCTAATCGGTAAAGGCTCCAAAGAACGCGGTATTAACTACGTGGCTCGCAGAGTTCCAGATGGATACATCTGCGCTCACGCTAATCAATCAAGAATTAGAGAGTTCCCAAAGAATGACCCTGAAAACTGCGTTTATAACAAAGATATAGAGGAGTTTGCTATCAGAGAAGGATTATATGACCCAAAGAAAGATGGAGAATTCAAATTCGCTGATGCTTTCAATCCAATCGATGCGAATAGCTTGCTCGCTTGCGAAGGCAGGGTGTGGAGTTTATTCCGCCGCGCTGCTCCTTCTCAGAACTTCTCCGCTGACTATTGGAGATGCGTAGAAGGTGCTGAACCATATCCATTATTCGTTAAGCCAGACAAAAAGCTCAGCGTGCGCGATGCAATGAGCTTAATGAGAGACCACTTCGAAGGTACAGAATTCGATATGACTAAAGGCATG
>JBHADY010000149.1:0-6920 GCA_041855325.1 Ignavibacteriota bacterium | reverse complement strand
TCCCATACTTTTTCGAGGAATTTTTCGCGTCCTAAGTCATATCTGGAGATTTTATCTTTAGCTAATTCTTTTTCCACACGTGATTGCGTAGCTATGCCGGCGTGGTCGATTCCTGGGAACCAGCACACTTCGTAGCCAGTCATTCTCTTGAAGCGAATGTAAATATCCTGCAGTGTGTTATTCAGTACGTGACCGAAGTGGAGAATGCCTGTAACGTTCGGTGGGGGCATAAGAATGCTATATTTGGGTTTATCTGATTTCTCGTTTGCTTTATAGATATTATTTTTTTGCCAAATGTCATACCATTTGCCTTCAGATTCTTTCGGCTGATATGCTTTAGGAAATTGAATACTCATTTTTGTCGATGTTAGTTATTTTACAAAAGATTACAAAATTACAAAAAAATACGCAATTATTATTATGTAAATAGCTATTTTATTAAGTCTAATTTGATAGCCGCGCCTATGGAGAACTTACTAAATACTACATTGTTTATTCCACCCACAGCTAATTCATAACCAAGTTTTGGAATAAACGCCTTTTCTACCAAAAGCTGGAAGTCAAAGCCAAGTTTTATCTGTTCGCTCTGCAGCTGATACTTCTCCGGCAGGAAGGCAATCTCTGTATTTACCTTATCCACTGAACGCACATACTCCAAATATGCACGCAAAGCAGATGCTTCCACTGTGGTTAGCCCCAAAGTAAAGCGAGCCATTACTTCATCGCTTAGCGGGGAATCTATATACTTTCTATATGCAGCATCAAGGTGAAAATACGAAGTCTTAGCATTATATATGAATGTAATCTCTGGCACTAAACTTGAATAAAATGTATCAAATATCTCGAACTTATTCTGTTGAGAAAATGACTGATTATACATCACAGAAGCCCCTACATATACATTCGCCATTTTGAAGTCCGCACCAAGTTTCATACTCACCTGTGGCACAACTGTATTACTATGCTGCACATATATGTTCGGTATAGTATCATACTTGCTCTTATATAGACGCTCATAGTGATTAATGCTTATCGGAAGGATTATCCCAGCATAGAGATTATAATTATCTCCCGTAAGCAAGCCCTGCGAAGCCACGAATTTTATTATATTATTCGATATCTCATAAGTATACTCCTGCTCGTGCCAGATGTCTATACTATCGGGTATAGTATAAATCTGCTCACCGCTAAAGTCATAGAAAGAGGAGTTGGACGAACGCTGATATTCCAGCCCAAAGTAATCCCTATTTAAGCTGAAAAAGTCCGATATTTTATTATTAGAAAGTAGCGAGCCAAAGCCCATCATAAAAGCAAATATGCCTATTAGTAGTTTGTTCACATTTTGTCTGTTCATATCTCTGTTTTACTTTAGTATAATATTCTTGATTTCACTGCCACATTGGCTACATTTATTTTCTATAATACCAGTAACCAAAGTATTATAATGGTTGCGCTGGATTAATGTATTTTTGCATTCCGGACATAGCGTATTGGACACATTCTGCAAGTTAGTATTCCCTATATACACATACCTCAGTCCGCTTGAAAGGGCAATATCCCTCGCTAAAATAAGGCTTTCTTCGCTGGTGTGCTGGAAGTCCTTCATCTTATGCGTAGGGAAAAACTTCGAAAAATGCACCGGGATACCCGGCGAAAGCGAAACAATAAAATCACACAGTTTTTGCACTTCTTCCGCGTCATCATTTAACGAAGGAATCATCAGATTGGTTACTTCTATGTGTATATTACTATTTTGCACTATGTGCTGTATATTCTTCAAAATCGGATTCAGCTTGCCTCCGCACACGCTTTCATAATAATCATTCATAAACTTTAGATCTATATTCATAGCATCTATGAGTTCATTGTCTATAATGTTCTGCAGCAGCTCACGCGAGAAATAGCCATTCGATACCATTAAATGCTTAATATGCGGGGCATTACTCTTTGTTATGCGAATTACATCTTCGCAATACTCCCAGAATACGCTTGGCTCGGAGTAAGTATAAGCTATAGCTTCGCATTTATGATGAATCGCAGCACCGGCTATTTGCTCCGGAGAAACCATATTGCTGGCATCGCTAATTATACGATTTATATCGAACTTCTCGTAATCGCTTATGCCATAGTTTTGGCAATTCAAACAAGTGAAATTGCAGCCATAGCAAGCCAAAGACAGCACTCTCGAACCGGGCAAGAAATGATAAAGCGGCTTCTTTTCCATCGGGTCAATAGCCACACCGGTGATAACCCCATAATTCAAACTATATAGCTCATTGCCTACGTTTTGGCGCACACGGCAAAGCCCATATTCACCCTGACGCAATATACAGTAGTGCATACAGAGCAAACACTGCACTCTGTCCGCATCAAGCACACGATAATATGTCGATCTAACTGGCATAGCTTAACACTAATTAATTGCCTTAGAGTAAATCCTAAATTGTATATTTAACTTTTAAACTGCTCCACGAAGGATGCTGTTCTTCGTTATTAATCAGTATATCTATCCACTTGCTAATATACCATATACCGCTTTCCTCGCGATATATGTTAAGTAGAATTTTGCCACTATATATGCTTTCTTTATTCGCGTTTTCCGCGAATAGAGAAAGAGTATAGTTAGCAGTATATATGAGAGAATCAGAGTTTATATCGCTGAACTCAGCCCCATCTAAACTTAGTTCTATCTTTGTTCCAGATCTGGTATGAGCAAGTATGGACTTGAAATTGCGTCCTTCTTCCTGCGCTCCCCAGTTCTTGAATAGCGACAGATATTGACTTGCCACATCACTGGACGGCACAAACTCGAAGCCCTTCTTTTGCCCATTTTTCTGCGAAGCAAAGCAATATATATAAGCATTATAATCCGATAGCTTAATCGACTTCTCGAAGTTACTTATCAGTATGCTCTGAGTAGTAGCCGGCGTGAAGTTCTGATTAATCACTATAGGCGTTTCCGGTATTCGCGTCGGGAAAACATCGCAAGCCACAGTCATCAAGCTAATCATTAATGCTAATAGTATGTATATCTTACTTGTCATTTTGCACTATCCATTCGTATATTTCGCTCCAAGAATTAGAAGCGAAATCAGCCTGAGTCGCACTGTCTTTATTGTATATTTTACTTGTTTCGTCGCCTTTGTACTTAATCGCAGTCATTCCCGCATTCTTCGCTCCGACCACATCCGTACGCTCTATATCGCCTATATGCACGCCAAACTCAGCCGAAATACCGCTCTTCTCGAAAATATTATCAAACATAGAACGGTGCGGCTTCGCATAGCCTATTTCGTTAGAGAAGCTAAAGTAAGAGAAATAGTGTAATATCTCCTCATTATTTAGCATAGTACGGAGTATATTCCCCGGCGAGAATCCCGTATCAGAGATAATACCCAGAACATACTTCTTCTCTAACTTATCGATAACTTCCTTCACTCCCGGATTAAGCACAGGCGGATAGATTAGCACAGCCTCTTGGAACGTGCGCACGAGCTTACTCTGCTTTGTCTCGTTCGCTGGCAGTTCATACTTAGTCCAAATATAGCTGACCATCTCCTCGGAAGAAGGAGTGCGCTGCTCCTTAACCCACAAGCCATTGAAGTATTCGCCCACCTCTGCAATCATTGAGTTTATGCTCTCTCGCGAGATATTATACTCACTCAATTCCTCTATTAGTGCATCTGTGCGCATATCATTGCGTTCGCGTCCGTTGGAGGAGTCGAATATAGTATTCCAAAAGTCGAAAGTTATTAGTTTAATCATATCGCTACGCCATATAGATTTTATACCACAAATTTAAGTTAAGCAGTGAGTAAATCATCGCGCCACCTTTGATTTTACCTTCTTTATTCTTCTTAAGCACGGCTTCGGCAGCTTTCTTATCGATAATACCCAGCTTCGCAAATTCGGAATTTATGATATTCTCGTAAGCATAATCATACCAAGCTGTGCGCATCCATTCATTCGTCGGAGCGAGGAAGCCCTGCTTCTTACGATAAATGATATTATGCGGAAGCACCGGCTCTACCGCCTTCTTCAGCAGGAATTTAGTAGTCTTATTGTCTGGCACTTTCATTTTTTGCGGAATAGACATAGTAAATTCCACTAATCTATGATCCAAGAAAGGCACGCGTGCCTCTATGCTATTCGCCATTCCTATTTTGTCAATTCTCTGCAGAAGTAGCTCCGGAAGCCTATGCGTAATCTCTGTGTATAGCATTTGTTGCTGAATATCCGCCTTAGGATATAGCTCATTCATATCCGAATACATACTCTCCACATACTTATAAGTATAATGCCTTAAGTGCCTATATTCTTTAGTAAGTAGAGAATTTAGATGAACACTTGTGAATACAGGCTGACCGCTCCAATAGAACTTTTCTCGCTCCACTCCGCGGCGCATAAAGTCAGTTGCTAACTCTAGATTCTTGAAGTTTAGCATTGGGCTCATTCCCGCGTAAGCAATCTGTTTAATGAACTTTGGCAGAACGGAAAACATCTTAAAGTAGCTGTCTATGAACTTATAATCGCGGAGCATCCAGCGGTAACCGCAGAACTGCTCATCGCTGCCCTCGCCCACGAGTGCGATAGTCGCATTTTGCTCGCGCGTGAGCTTAGTCAAGTAGTAAAGCGGAATAGACACAGGATCGGAATTTGGCTCGTCCTCATAATAAGGTAGCTTTTCCAGCACTTCGAAGCCATCATCTTGATCGATGATAATCTCCTTGTGATTCGTCTTAAACTTTTCGGCGATTTGATGGGCATATTCTAGTTCGTTATACTTTTGCAAATCGGCGAAACCAACCGTGAAAGTATCCACCGGTCTATCGATAAGCTCGCTCATCAGCGCCACGTTCAAGCTGGAATCGATACCACCGCTGAGATAAACCACGTATGGCACATCGCCCATTTTTCGTGCCTCCACGGAAGTGCGAAGAAGCGAAATCAGTTCCTCATACACCTCCTCGAAGCTCATAGAGAACTTGTCGCTGCACTGCACAAATGGCGACCAATAGCGGCGAATCGAGAGATTGCCCTCCTTATCCAGCTTCAAACAATGCCCCGCCGGCAACTTATGAATATCCTTAAATAAAGTGTGCTTATTCGAGGAAATGCCAAGATTAAGGTAATTCGGCAATTCATCAATATTCAGCTGGCTCTGCACGTCCGGATGCTGAAGAATAGACTTAATCTCGCTGCCGAACACGAAAACCCCGTTTTTATAGTAGTAATAGAAAGGCTTAATGCCGATTCTATCGCGTGCGGCGAACAGCTCCTGCTTCTCATCGTCCCAGATGGCAAAACCCCACATTCCGAACATTTTCTGTAGGATTTCCTCGCCATACTCAGCATAACCATTGATTAAGGTCTCCGTATCCGTACGTGATTGATATTTATAGCCCTTAGCTACTAATTCTTTGCGTATATCATTATGGTTATATATTTCCCCATTAAATACTACAACTAAGTTGCGATTAAGGGACTTCATAGGTTGATTGCCATCAGCACTGAGATCGACTATAGACAAGCGCCTAAAAGCGAAGCCACAACGATTGCTCTCGGAAAGCCAATGCCCCTCGGCATCGGGTCCGCGATGAACGATAATATCGCTCATATTCTTGAGTATTTCGCGATTTAGCTTCTCACGTCGCTGCCTATTGTCTATTATTCCTGCAATTCCGCACATATTATTTTATTATAACTAGTTTATTTAATTCAGATTTATTGTTATTATAGTCTTCGACTTGGTATAGATAAATACCAGTGGAAATTCGCTCGCCATCGGACTTAATGCCGTCCCATTGGCAGCCGCCATTCCCATCATTTTCTTGTAAAGTTGCGAGCTTAACCCCTTCCAAAGTATAAATATTAATAATAGCTCGATTCGGTAAGTTCGCAAAATATATATACTTATCGCTGGTGAATTTCACCGGATTTGGATACACAAAAGTATCGTAAATATCCTCTGCCGTGAGCACAAAAGCCAGCTTATTAGCAATACCATTCTTCATCGCATTTCCACTCTTGGCAATGACTTTGGTAGATGAAATGGAATAGGTACGTCCCAGCGCTCCCAATGAGTTAGCGGGATTAAACTCTATCACAACAGTTGAATCATCACCCTCTTTTCTGCTAATATTATTAATGTCGAAATGAGGCTCAAGCTCATAATTGTTTTTATCCAAGGCGTTATCACTAACCTTTTCAGAGAAAGTAAGTTCCAGCACTAAAGGCTTACTCTTAATCACATTTAAGCTATTGAAATATAAGATTTTATCATCGCTTACTTGAGACAAGTTAAAAGTATATTCCCCAGCCACTGTGACATTTGATTCAGCATCGAAAAAGCTGCGTGTAATTAGTGTATATTCGCCATTCTTTAGCGGAGAATTGAAAGCAAGTAAATATTCTTTCTTGCTTAGGTAAAGCACTGATTTTACTTCACTTAGCACACTGTCAGCATCACGAATTGTGAAGTACAGAGGCTCTGCACTAACAGGTATCTTCTTGTCATAACGAAGGTGAAGATAAATGCTATTCGGAGTAATTTCTACTATATTAGCACCAGACGAAATAGTGAAATTTATAGTATCCGAAGCCGATGAAAGCACCTCGTTTTCATACTTAGCTTTAAGGAAAATCACGCCTTGCTTATTTGCATAATCCTTTAATATATAAGTACTTACGTTAGACTTAATATCTGCTATTTTAGTGCTATTAACCCACAGCTCTGTGCCAATTGACTTCACTGGATTTCGCCATTTTATCATATATTCGCTATCATTTAAGGAATAACCAAAAAGATCGCTAGGAGGAAGAATGCTATCATTCTCTAACTCTATGAATGATAAGGAGTTCTCGCTAGAAATGGATAAATCCACCTTGCCATTATTATCAATATCATAGACCACTGGAGT
>JBHADY010000148.1:0-3517 GCA_041855325.1 Ignavibacteriota bacterium | reverse complement strand
TTAAGCTCAAGTGTTACTTCTAATTCTTTGCCGGGCCAACCGAGTTCTGCCGTGCGTGGCACCTGATTCGTAGGCGTAGCGAACTCACTATTGCCACGTCCTCCATCGCCACCACGAAGCAGGCGAATTTGACTATCCTTCTCGCTCAGGTCGGCTAAGATATTACCCTCTAAGTCTTTGATAACAGTACCAACCGGCACGCGAATAATCACGTTCTGCGCATCGCGTCCAGTCTTTCTAAACTTCTCTCCTACAGCTCCATTTTCAGCTATATATTGCCTTTTATATTTAAAATCGAGCAATGACGCCATTTGTGGGTCTGCTTTAAATACTATATCTCCGCCTTTTCCGCCGTTGCCACCATCGGGACCGCCCTTAGGCACGCCTTTTTCGCGTCTAAACGAGATATGCCCCTTTCCGCCATCACCTGATTTTAGATATATCTTAGCTTCATCTATGAATTTCATCTTTTTTCCTTATTATTAGTGTAAATAGTTAATTGAGCTATATATAGTAGCTATTAGAGTACCTTATCGTTTTGATCAACGAATTGATAATCCGGCAAAATCTCGCCTTTTTGTATCTTTCTCATCTTCGATTTGATTAGCGCCTTTTTAATCGGCGAGAGGCGTTCTGTGAAGATTATACCCTGCAGGTGATCATACTCGTGCTGAATCACGCGTGCGAAAATATCATCATCTTCTATAGTGTGCTCTTTGCCAGCTAAGTCATAGTATTGCACTACTACTCCCTTCGGGCGAACAACCACTTCGTGTATGGTCGGCACACTGAGGCAACCCTCTTTGTAATCGCTCTCCTCTTCGGAGAAGTCAGTAATCACAGGGTTTATCATTATCAAATCCTTATACTTCACCTTTGCATCGCTTACGATAGACGTATTTATCGTTACTATGCTATGGGACTGCCCCACTTGATTCGCCGCCAAGCCAATGCCGTCTGCCACGCGCATTGCTTCGACCATATCGTGGGCTAATTTTATTATTTCTGGTGTTATATTCTCCACGTCTTCAGTTTTCTTCTTTAGTATTGGATGAAAACAGCTATATATTGGTAGTGCCATTGTATATTTCTTTATCTCTGTATTTGTTCAAAGTATTGCTTTATGATTATTTCATAATCTTTAGTATATCCATTCTGAATAGAACGCATAAACTCTTTAATATTATTAGACTTACCCTGCTGGGTAGACATATCGAAGTCATTCGGACTCTTGCGCAGGAAGTCCTGTCCTGTGGTGGCTTCGCGCTTCTTGTCATAATCCTTCTCATTCACAGATCTGCTCGCATCTAAGAGGCGGGAAAGTATTCTATCCTGCTTCTTATAAGTCTCTGGGCTAACTTTTCCACTCTTAATTTCATTCATAACCTCTTGCATCTCTTGGGCTATGCGCTCAAGCTCGCTTTTCTTTCTATCGCCACCTTGGAACTGCTTTTGCTTTTCCTTCAGCTCTTCGAGGCTTTGCTTCGCATTGCCCTGCTCTTTGGATAACCTTTTAGCAAGTGCCTGCTGCTCTGGAGACATATTCCCACTGCCCTGTCCTTGCCCCATCTGCTGCATAGCTTGGTTAATAGCCTGCTGCTGAGCCGCAAGTTGCTGAAGTTGCTTTAGCATATCATTAGGATTGCCACTTCCAGACATACCCATTCCAGAGCCACTGCCTTGTCCCTGTCCCTGACCGGGATTATTGCACTGACCACTCTTCTGCATTTGGGAGACCATACTCTGCATTTTGCTCATAGCTTGGTTCATCTCGCTCATAGCCTTTTGCTGGGCATTTCCGGCTTCATTCATCTGCCTTTCGGTTAGGTGATTAACCGATTTCTGCATTCCATGCATAGCATTGCTCAGGTTCTCTGCCATTTGCGGAGTAACTGCGAAAGTCTTCTGCGCTAAATCCATCATCTGCGATACAACGTTATTCATAGCAGCCATATTTTCTATTTGCTCAGTGGCTAAGTCTTTGTATCGCATAGAGTTTGGATCTATGTTCTGTGTTCTATTTTTTATGCTTTCCTGCTTTTTGGATAACTGGGCCATATCCTTTGTAGCTTTTTGCATTTTGCGAATAGCTTCCTTAGTCAGCTGATTTTCCATAGATTGCTTCATATTCTTCATAGCACTTTGGAATTTCTGCAGGTTATTCCTTGCATTCATCTGATTTTTGCTCGCTTTATTGAAATTACCCTGCTTCATATTCTCCTGGGACTCATTCATCTCTTGCTGAGTTTGTTGCGAGTTAAGATCTTGCTTTGCATTTTCCATCATCTGCTCTGTGTTAGGATTTTGCATTTCCTTCAGATTCTTTTCCAAGTCGGCTATATCCTTATTCATAGATGCGAGGTCGTCCTTCAGGCGTTCTTGCTTTTGCGCAAGTTCCTTCTTCTTAACCTCGTCATTTGGATTAGTCTTTTTCATTTGACTATTAAGTTCGTCGAGCTTATTAATCATATCTTGAGCTTTGCGATTCAGAGCGTCCATCTTTTGCTCACTTTGAATGCGCTTCAGCATTTTCATTGTGCGCTCTATGCTCTTCTTCAGCTTATCTTCGTCGAGCTTAAAGTTTTTCATTGCTTCCTGCATCTGCTGAGGAGTTAGGTTATCCATAGCTTTGCGAAGCTGATCTTGCATTTTTTGGAATTCCTGCGATTTAACTTCTCGCATAAGTTTTTGCAATTCCATATACTTATTCAGCGTTTCTGGAGAGATAAGATTATTATCTTTCAACTTTTCCGTTACGTTCTGCAGATTTTGCGATACTTCTTCTACTTTCTTCTGCAGCTCCTGCTGACGCTTTGCGATATCACTAGCTTTCTTTTTCTGTTCCCAGTTCATTTCCTGCTTTTTGCCGGCATCTTTCAATAAATCGCGATTCAATTCCTCTGATTCCTTCTTTATGCTTTCCATTTGCTTAAGCACTTTTTGCAGGTCTTTTTCTATGTTATCTTGTGCTTGTTCAGCTTCTCTTAGCACTTCTTCTAAAGAAGGCAGACGCACAGTATTTGTCATAGTACGAGCAGACTTCGGTCCGCCAACTCTATCATTATCATATACCTCGAAGTAGTACTCGAATTTATCCTCCGGCGAGATACCTATCTTCTTCAAATCCCAAACGAATAGCACTTGGGCATTTAAATCTCTACCGGCTATTGGCACATTGATAGAAGAATATTTTTGGTCTGGCTCTACGTACTTCGATTCTATGAGTTTATAGTATAGCTTAAGATTGCTAAAGCCGTAATCATCGGCTATTGCCACTTGAGTAGTAAGCAATCCATCTTCGCCCACTTGTGCATCGCCCAGAGGCTCTATCATAGCTATAGAAGGATATTCATCTTCAGTAACAAATACATTATGCTTAATCGGATTTTCGTTTTGAATGCCATCAGTGGATTCCAAAGTAATGTAATATTGACCATTCTGCGAAAGCGAGAATCCACCCGAAGCGTTCTTTCCGTTAACCTTCATATTATGTATAAGTGAATCTACCTTAGCCGCT
>JBHADY010000147.1:0-3089 GCA_041855325.1 Ignavibacteriota bacterium | reverse complement strand
CCTGAAGCACGAGCTTAGAATCAGCATCACTAGCTTGCTTGTAGTATTTTTCAGCTTCAGAGAATTTCTTATCCACCATAAGTAAATTGCCTGCATAGAGGGCAGCTAATTTGCCTTGCGGCAAATTATCAAATTTCTTTGCTATTTCGATTAAGCCCATAAGTGGTTTATTTCTTATGACGATAGACTTATCGCCATAGAGCGCAATGCGTATACTCTCTGGGTCTTTTTGGTTGATAGCTGGAATTAAGCGAGCTATAGCTGTGCCTGCTTCTTCGATATCATTTGCGCGGGATGTCTTATAATAATCCACTGCAAAGTATATTACCACTATGGATAATATAATACCTAACACTATATAACCCCACAACTTATAGTTGTTCTTCAAATGCAGATTAATTCGGGCAGTCAAGCTAAGAGGTTTTGCTTCTCCTGGCTCGATGCCGATTACATCTTCGTTATTAAAGTCTTCCATCTGTGTTGATATATTCCTTATTTATTACTTAAAATTATTTTCTATTATTTATCGTTAACTCTTTGTTCTTTAAGCTAAATAGCACGCCCGAAGGGAATCGAACCCCCAACCCCCGGAACCGGAATCCGGTACTCTATCCAGTTGAGCTACGGGCGCTCCTATCGTGTTGCTTTTCTATTTCGGCAATACCGTATACTTCATAGGTATTATAGAAAATAGGTACAAAATTAACATTTTTTTTCCACAATTACAAACTAACTGCAAATAAAAATCGCCCTTCTGTACAAATTATTATCCTAATAATTCCTACGATTCTATGTCTAATTTTTTATATTTTTATTTTGTGTCAAATTTATTACACACTCTTTCAATTTGTCTGACAATTTTACTTACAAATGTGTAAAACTAATTTTAACCTAAGATTTCGAGTTCTGCAGGAGCCACAGTGATGTGCTTTCCGCCGTTCTTGGTTACGATGATATTGTCTTCCACTCGCATTCCGTATTTACCAGGTAGATATACTCCCGGCTCAATGGCGAGGCAGCTGTTCTCTGGGACGATTTGATTTTCAATGCGGAAGGAGATAAACGGATTTTCGTGCGCAACGAGACCGATGCCGTGTCCTAAGCTGTGCTGGAAGTAATCACCGAAGCCAGCTTTTGCGATGATGTCGCGAGCATACGCATCAAGGCGCTTAACAGTGATGCCGGTGCAAGCATTTGCGATAGCAGTTTCCTTTGCTTCGATAAGTAGTTTATACATATCCTTTTGCTCTTGCGTAGCGCTGCCAATGGCGAAAGTACGGGAAAGGTCAGAAATAAAGCCATTCACTATACAGCCGAAGTCAATGAGGACTATATCGCCTGCAGCAATCTTCTTATTGCTTGGAGAGCCATGAACCAATGCTCCGCGTTCCCCACTAACTGTAATCACGTCGAATGCATCGCCTTCGGAGCCGAGCTTTCTTCCTTGGTATGTGATTTCAGCAGCTATATCCTTTTCAGTAACGCCAGGAACGAGCATAGTCTTGATTATTTCGATTACCTTCTCTGCAGTGCGGCAGGACTTAGTAATGTTCTCTATTTCCTCTGGAGATTTAGCAATAGTATACACTTCCACTGGTTGGTCAGCTGGTTTCAGCTTCATTGGCTTAATGGTATTGCGTATATTCATCACATCAGAGTAGCTCATTTTATCTGCTTCGAATGCGACAGTCTCTATACCCTTTAGTATCTTACCAGAGCTAACCAATCCCCACGGGTCTCGGGAGATATGAATGCTCATATTCGGCAATTGGTATAGTTCCATTTTCACCTGTTCTTCGTATCTATCATCAGTAACGAAGTGCATTTCCTCGCTGGTGATGAACAAAGTAGCAGCCGAACCAGAGAAGTTAGTTAAATATCGAATATTGGGAAGGTGAGTGATAACCAAAGCATCTGCTTTAATTACGTCTTCCATATTGAATTTCACTTGTTGCAACCTGTAGTCTATTTTATCAGGCATTGGCGGTCTATTGTATTCCATTTGTATTTTCCCTTATTGATTTGAATTACTTTCCGAAATAATTAGATGACTCTTTAGTTATTTGCACATCGTGCGGATGGGATTCGCGTAATCCAGCCGCTGTGATTTGCGTAAACTGAGCATAAGTCTTAAACTCTTCGATAGTCTTGCAACCGCAGTATCCCATAGCGGAGCGAAGACCACCCTTAATTTGATATAATGTGTCGTGAACACTGCCCTTAAATGGCACGCGTCCTTCTATGCCCTCTGGCACGAGCTTAGAGATTTCATCTTCCATATCTTGGAAGTATCTATCTGCAGAGCCTTGTAGCATAGCTCCAGTGGAGCCCATTCCGCGATATACTTTATATGCTCTACCTTCGAGTAGCATTTTATCGCCGGGGTTTTCTTCGTGTCCGGCAAAGAGAGAACCTATCATCACTGTGTCTGCTCCGGCAGCAAGTGCTTTTGCTACGTCGCCAGTTTGCTTAATGCCACCATCGGCGATAACAGGCACACCGCTTTTCGCAGCTTCTTCTGCCACGTTCATAACAGCTGATAGCTGAGGCACGCCCACTCCCGCGATGATACGAGTAGTGCATATAGAGCCAGGACCTATTCCCACTTTCAGGGCATCAGCACCCTCGCCAATAAGCATACGAGCAGCATCTGCAGTAGCTATGTTCCCAGCAACGACTTCAATATTGAATTTTGCTTTAATATTGTTCATCATAGTTGCTACGTTTTTGCTATGCCCGTGAGCAGTATCAAGGAACAGAACATCTGCACCAGATTCGATAAGCGCACCAGCTCTATCGACTGTATCAGGAGCTATGCCTACGGCAGCAGCCACGAGTAAGCGTCCGGCTTTATCTTTTGCTGAGCTTGGGTGGTTCTTCTTCTTTTGTATATCTTTAAATGTAATAAGTCCCCTTAGCACGAAGTTATCATCGACAACGGGGAGTTTTTCAATTCTGTATGTTTGAAGAATCTTTTCTGCGTCTTCCAGTGTAGTGCCGAGTGGCGCAGTGCATAGTTTCTCCTTAGTCATAATATCGCTAATGCGGATATTTGGGTCGGGGTTAAAGCGCAGGTCGCGATTTGTAAT
>JBHADY010000146.1:0-3594 GCA_041855325.1 Ignavibacteriota bacterium | reverse complement strand
ACCATAGGCGAAATAGTATCAAAAGAAGGCTTGAACCAGCTTAGAATAGCTGAAACTGAAAAATATGCTCACGTTACTTTCTTCTTCTCTGGCGGACGCGAAGAAGTCTTCTCTAACGAAGAGAGAATACTCGTGAACTCCCCTAAAGTTGCTACTTATGACTTACAGCCAGAAATGAGTGCCTTCATCGTGAAGGACAAGTTAGTAGAAGCTCTAAATACTCAGAAGTTCCACTTCATCTGCCTTAACTTTGCAAATGGCGATATGGTGGGACACACTGGTGTATATTCTGCTATCGAGAAAGCTGTAGCGACTATAGATCAATGCGTGAAAGAAGTAGTAACAACTGCTCGCACCAACGGCTATGATGTGCTTATCATCGCAGACCACGGAAACGCTGATTATGCGGTAAATCCAGATGGTTCTCCGAACACAGCGCACTCACTCAACCCAGTACCTTGTATATTAGTTAGCGATAGATTCACTAAAATCGAGAACGGCATTTTAGCGGACGTATCGCCTACTCTCTTAAAGATGATGGGCGTAGATCAGCCTGCAGCGATGACGGGAAAAGCACTAATCTAAATAAAGCGGTTTTTTCCCGCTTTTTTTAGATTATAAGGTAAGAGGTAAAAGTTTAGGTTGAAAATTGACATCGTCAATTTTCTAATAGATTAATTATAAAATAGTCATTTGACTATTTTCCACATTCTCTTTTACCTTTTACCTTTTACCCTTTACCTTTTACCTTATTAGATATGCCCCGCATATCTAATACTTCGCCATTATGGTTCTTTATCTCTATGCGTTGGAAGTTCATATCAACAAGGAGAAGTGAAAGAACTAAATGAGCGAGGTCTGTCGCGTTCGAGAGGATACCCTCCTTTATCGCGGAAGCCTGAATCTTCTTCTTCTCCGCTATGAGAGCATTTTTAAAGTCCTCTACCTTTAGCGGATTAAACACATTCCCGCTTTGGTTATACACGTGTATAGACTTCTCGTCTATAAATGTGTCAAAGATTTTCGCTTCCGGGAGCTTCATCTCTATGTAGTCCTTTTCTACGGAGATTTGCACCTTGTCTAACTCTAAGCCGGCTTTCACATAGCCATTATACTTCAGCAGGAAGTATTTTTTCGTGAATGGCACATTCATATCAAGAAGCTTCAAATATTCGTTAAATCCGATAACCCCTGTATAGTTATACTTCACTAAAGCAAGCTCGCTCAGGTTTTCTATGCGGTTCATTATAGCTGTTGCATCGTATTGCGACTCTTGTTCTATCTCGTTTTTGTTCAGGATGAAGAAAATCACACCCACCAAAACAAGTGCAATGGCGAACATAATCGGGAAGAATGGTTTATTTATTTTCATCGTTATTTCCTTATTTGTTATTCACAATTACGAACTTAGTGAATTTTTGTTAATCCCATTAGTAATTTAATTCTAATTATTACGTCTAAGACTATAGTAACAGAGAATTTACAAGACTTATAATTATATACTATGGAAGGATAGCACAATGTTTATAACGTTTGAAGGAATAGATGGCTGCGGAAAAAGCACGCAATTGCGCTTATTAGGCGAATACTTAAAGGAAAAGGGATTCGATGTGCTATCTTTGCGCGAACCCGGCGGATTGCCACTATCAGAGAAAGTAAGGGAAATTCTCCTCACCTCGGAAGAGAAAATACACCCAATAACTGAATTGCTATTGTTCGAGGCATCGCGTTCGCACTTGGTTAATAATACCATAGTCCCAGAGCTAAAAGCCGGAAAAGCTATACTATGCGATAGATTCTTCGACTCCACTACAGTCTATCAAGGCTATGGTCGCGGATTAGATTTAGAGCTAATCCATAACTTGAATGATATGGCGACTCTCGGCATCACGCCCGACCTGACCTTCTTCCTTGACCTCGACTATGAGCAAGCTATGCAGCGGTGTGGCAAACGCGAGAAAGACAGAATCGAGCAGTCCGGCAGAGCATTCTATGACAAGCTAATAGCTGGCTTCCGCGAGCTATCTGAACGCTTCCCAGAGCGCATAGTCCGCATAAGCACAAACGACGAAATAGAAAATGTGCACGGGAAAATAGTGCAAACCGTAAACTCAAAGTTCAATATCAAATAGCACACAATGACCGAAAAGAAGTATATTTCTACTCTCTCCGCGAAAGCATTTGCTAAGCTGAAACAGAAAAAGTATAGAGAAGAAAGCGAACTCTTCATAGCTGAAGGCATTAAAATATGCGAGGAGCTAATCGCATCTGATTACATCTTAACAGACCTAATAATAGACGAGCGTATAATAGAAGATAGCAAAATACAGAACTTGCTATCTCATAAGAACTTATGCGACACGCGAATACTTCTATCAAATGAAGCGAATATAAAGAAAATCGCCGATACTATGACCCCGCAGGGCATCATTGCCATTGCCAAAAAAGAAAAGCAAAGTCTGAACCGAGATGCCGAGCAGATAGTCGTTCTCGAGAATATACAAGATCCGGGGAATTTAGGCACTATTATTCGCACAGCCGATTGGTTCGGCATTCAGAATATACTCATCTCTTCGTCTTCTGTGGATATATACAACCCAAAGGTAATTCGCTCCACTATGGGCAGTGTTTTCCACCTTAATATAGAGTATAGCGAGGATATCGTCTCCTATTGCGAAGCGAACTTCCCCGAGCATACTATGTTCGCCTCTTCCCTTTCCACTGATAAGACTTTAGATGATATCACTATACCCGAAAAAGTGGCTATTTTCTTCGGCAATGAGGGCAATGGGCTAAGCCAAAGCGTGTTAGACAGAATAGACACCAAATACATCATTAAAGGAGCGGGAAACGCTGAATCGCTGAATTTATCGATTGCAGCGGGTATTTCGCTCTATCATTTCACTAAGAATAGAATTAAGTAAAGTAAATAGAGTTAAGCAATAAATGCAGAAAAAGAAACCGAAAATAGCATCAATGCGCACAGAGGCACGTATAGAAAAGTTCGAAAGAGTAATGTTTAATCGTCATCGCGACTTCACCATAGTGGCGGAGAACATAACCGATCCGCACAATGTTTCAGCGATTTTCCGTTCTTGCGATGCCGTCGGCATACTCGATGCTCATATAGTTTTTGATAGCAATGCACACAGACAGCCCAAGTTGCAGGAATCCAGCTCGGCAAGCGCCCGCAAATGGGTGAATGCCATTTATCACGAGTCCATAGAGGACTGTTACAAGCAGTTGCGTGCCGAGGGCAAGAAGATATACACCACGCACTTATCGAAAGACGCTGTTTCCCTCTACGATTTAGACCTCACCCAGCCTTTTGCTTTTGTGTTTGGCAATGAGCACAGTGGAGTAACCGAGGAAGCAGTTGCCCTTGCCGATGGCAATGTGCTTATCCCGCAGGTGGGAATGATACAATCTCTGAACATATCGGTAGCTTGTGCGGTTAGCATATACGAGGCATTTCGTCAGCGCCTAAAGGCTGGACGTTTCAATGAGCTTGGTCTTCCGAAGGACGAATACCAAAGGATATTGAAGGAATGGCTCGAAAAATGATTATTTTCGTAGAAAATAATCATTTTTCTT
>JBHADY010000145.1:0-9221 GCA_041855325.1 Ignavibacteriota bacterium | reverse complement strand
GTATATTATAATTATGAAATTACAATTTTCAAAACTACAAAATTATTGATGTTTTGGCAAAAAAACAAAAATTATTTCTAAATATGATATTATCTGAACGATGATTAAATGATTATAAGGATTATTAAGAATAGGAGTTAACGCTTAATCCTTCTAATCTTTTAATTCCTTTAATCCTCGTTCAAAACATAATAATTTGGATTAAGAAAAATGACTTTGTCAATTTTCCACTATCGTTTTTCATTTTTCATTTTTCATTTTTAACGTGAGAGCGAAAGCTCTAACTTAATACTTCTTCATTAAATAATAATAATTCATTAGTCAAAGCCTAATGAATTTTTATTATTTTTGCGTTCCGACTCTTAATTAACCATACTCCTCTCGAATGAAAAATGACTATACATATATGCGTCTAGCTCTGCAAATGGCAGAAGAAGCTCAAAATAATGGGGAAATACCCGTTGGAGCGGTGCTCGTGCGAGGTGGAGAAGTGGTGGCGAAAGAGAGAAATAGAGTGCAAGAACTCGCCGATGCCACCGCCCACGCCGAAACTCTCGCGATTAAAGCAGGAAGCAAGGCAATCGGTGAGAAGTACCTAAGCGAATGCACTCTGTACGTAACGCTGGAGCCCTGTCCTATGTGCGCTGGGGCAATAGTGCTGAGCAAGGTGGGTCGCCTCGTGTTCGGTGCATCCGATATTAAAGCGGGAGCGTGCGGTTCGCTGTATATGATAGCAGCGGATAATAGGTTAAATCACCGAGCAGAAATCACCGCTGGAATTATGGAAGAAGAATGCAAGAATATGCTGAAAGCATATTTCGCTAACTTACGTGAAAATAAGTAATTAGACTATGATGGAAAATAAAATAATAGAATTAGAAGCGGCGCTGTATTTAGTGCCTACGCCAATCGGAAACTTAGAGGATATTACAATAAGAGCGCTGAAAGTGCTAAGCTCCGCAAATATCATCGCTTGCGAAGACACTCGCACCACTCAAGGACTGCTCAAGAAGCTGGATATTCGATACGAAAAGCTCGTGAGCTATCACGAATATAACGAACGCGAACGCGCCGTGGAACTCGTGAAGCACATAAAGGAAAACGGTATTTCCGTGGCTCTCGTTAGCGATGCCGGCACTCCCGCTCTCTCCGATCCGGGATATAGGATAATCAACGAGGCGATAAATAATGATGTGAAAGTAATACCCCTGCCAGGAGCAAATGCTTTGCTTCCCGCACTGTTGGGTAGTGGCTTTGCGACGAATGAGTTCGTCTTCCTCGGCTTTCCTCCGCAGAAGAAGGGCAGGCAGACCTTCCTTCAGCACGCTGCGGCTATGCCACAAACTTTGATTATGTATGAATCTACCCACCGCATCGGCAAGTTGATTAAGGAAATAGTAGAACACTTCGGCGAGGAAACGGAAATCTGCATAGCTCGCGAACTCAGCAAAATGTATGAGGAGTTCCTGCGTGGCACGGCAAGGGAAATCGCTGATATTTTCGCCGAAAGGAAAGAACTAAAAGGCGAAATAGTAGTCGTAATTAACAAGCGAGACAAAGCCAAAGAAGAATGATAAAGAAAAAGGCTAACCAAGCGGTTAGCCTTTCTTCGTATATTCTCAATTGATGACTATTTCTCGTCTATCACTTTAATTGCTAATTCTGCTAATTGCATGTTATCCACTGGGGAAGGACATCCGTCCATCAGCGAGAGACCACTCGTAGTCTTAGGGAAGGCGATAACGTCGCGAATGTTATCTGTTCCGCAGAGAGTCATCACGATTCTATCCAAACCGAGGGCGATACCACCGTGAGGAGGCGCACCATACTTCAATGCTTTAGTGAAGTAGCCGAACTTCGCCTCGATTTCCTCTTCGCCGAGGTTCATAAGCTCGAAAATGCGCTTCTGAATATGCGAGTCGTGTATTCTTATGCTACCACCACCGAGTTCTGCACCATTCACGACTAAGTCGTATGCCTTGGCGCGAACTTTATCCGGAGCAGTGTCTAAGTTGTGCAAGTCCTCATCCATAGGGGAAGTGAATGCGTGATGCATAGCCACGTATCTATCGGCTTCTTCGTCGTATTCGAAGAGTGGGAATTCCGTAACCCAGTGGAAGGAGAATTTATCTTTTATCTTATCGTAAATACCGCTAAGTTTAGCAATTTCAATGCGGATCGCACCAAGCACAGTATAAGTGCGAGTCCATTTGTCTGACACTATCAGCACGAGGTCGCCATCTTCTGCTTTGGTGATTTCTTTAATACTTGCTATATCTTGTTCATTCAAGAACTTAGCGATAGGAGAATTTACTTCGCCCTTTTCAAATTTCATCCAAGCTAAGCCCTTAGCACCGTATTTCTTAGCTAAGTTAGTCAGCTCGTCAATTTTCTTGCGAGAGAACTCTGCGCAGCCTTTTGCATTCAGAGCTGCCACTATGCCGCCAGCTTTGATATTATCTGCGAAAACGGAGAAACCGCAATCTTTCACGGCATCTGTAAGCTCTTTAAGCTCTAAGTCGTAGCGTAAATCTGGCTTGTCGCTGCCGTACTTGCTCATAGCTTCTACGTATGGCATTCTGCGGAATTTCTCTTCTATTTCAATGCCGAGAACTTCCTTCCAAATCTTGCGGATAGCGCCTTCAGTCATAGTTAGGACGTCGTCGATTTCTACGAAGGACATTTCCACATCTACTTGAGTAAATTCAGGCTGTCTATCAGAGCGTAAGTCTTCATCTCGGAAGCACTTAACTATCTGCATATAGCGGTCGAAGCCGGAAACCATCAGTATTTGCTTATAAAGCTGAGGAGACTGAGGCAGAGCATAGAATTTGCCCTTGTTAATTCTGCTCGGCACGAGGAAGTCTCTTGCACCTTCTGGAGTGGATTTCATCAATACAGGGGTTTCCACTTCGAGGAAGTCATTGTCGCTGTAGTACTTATGCAGGATTTGATAAACCTGATTGCGCACTATGAACTTCTGCTGGAGTATAGGTCTTCTCAGGTCTAAGTAGCGGTACTGTAGCTTAATTTCTTCTGATGTTTCGATATCATCGGACACCTCGAATGGAGGTAGTTCCGCTCTATTGATAATGCCATAATCGGAAACGAGCATTTCCACGTAGCCAGTAGGCATCTTTTGGTTTGGTTTTTCGCGTTTGCGAATAGTTCCCTTCGCCCAAATAACGAATTCCTGCTTCAGCTCAGTGGCGCGTTGCGCTAATTCCGCCTGATTTTCCGGCTCTATGATTAGCTGCATTAAGCCATATCTATCTCTTAAATCTATGAAGATTAATCCGCCGAGGTTGCGCACATTCTGCACCCAACCATTCAGAGTAATCTGTTGATTAACGTGTTCTTCGCGGGGTTCGCCGCATTTCATTGTTCTTTTTTGAAAGCTCATTTTATTATTTCTATATTTTTGGATATTCTATCTAAAACCTATGCGTACGTTTGCATCAATTCCCTGTTTGCCAATCTTTAGCATAAGTCTATTAAGTATTAGTATTGTTGTATCTATTCGATTTGATAATTGTTTGTCGTAAATTAAGCGAGAGAGGGTATTATTCCCATTCTTGATTTCGCCGGAAATGGACTTCAGGTCGCTGGTTATTTGATTCAGATTGTTTATACTTACATCTGATTTATCCAGCATAGAGTTAATGCCATTAATAGCCATATCTGCTTTATTTATCATAGCGTTTAGCTTTGGCTCGTTATCCCGAAGCAGTGCTTTTAGCGAGGAACTAATCTCTTCGGCATTCCGCAGAGCGCGAGTGATATCACCCTTATTGCTCGCCAGCAGACTTTGCATATCGCGAGTGGCAAGCTCTGCATAGCTTAGTGTATTTGTCAGCTTATTGCGGAAATCGTCATCTCCGATGAGTGCATTTACAGACTGAAGAGTGGTGTCTAAGGCATAGATAAGACCGCCAAGCTTATGCACCATACCACCAGCATAAGCGACGAGGTCTGCCATATCCGGAGGAGTATCGCCTTCGATGAATAGGGTATTCAGCTTTTCTTCGCTGGTGCCGGGGAAGATTTCTACTTTCTTGCCACCGGTTAGCTCAAGTATGGATATGCGTGCGTGTGCATCTGCTTTTAGGTCGTCTATGTGATCCATCTCTGCAGTGATATACACGCTGCCTTCGTAGTTTTTTATGTTTTTAACTAAGCCACGCTTCACCCCATTTACCAAAACTGGACTGGTCATCTGTATATTGCCAGAGCTTGGGAATTTAATCTTCAGCATCACGGACTTTCCTATGTGCATACTTTTGCCTAAGAAGATACCGCCCACGAGCAATACAGTCGCTATGAAGGAGACTATCCCTACTTTTATTTCAGCTTGACGAGTGTTGTGCATCTATATGTGTAATGATTATTTCTATTGTTTATGTATAGTTATGAGTTGTATATGTGTAATAGTATTGTATATGCAATAGCGCTCAAAGCCCTTAGCGCACACTAAGGACTTTTCAAAAATAACTAAAAATTACGAAATAGAAAAATATAAATTGGACGCAGGGACATTAGTCATTACTCTCATCTACTTTCTATGGAGGAACTCGTGCAGTTCTCGTTCGAAGTGTCCAGTGCTTACGCAGTCATAATTATTTTCAACAACTGTATTCTCCGAAGAAACTGTATAATACAGGTGAGCATATACATATACTTTTACTGTAGTTGTATTGTCCTTGTTGTCCTGCACTACTATGTGGAATCGCTTCTGCACCCTTTCATCAACTGGTAGCTTATCACCGAGAAGCCACCCAGAGTGGCCACCACAATCTACATCTGGAAAACCGAAAGTGGGGAGGCGTCCCATAATATAGCTAACGATATAGCCATTTTCTTTATCCAATCTATCAACATTTACATTATGAATTGCCAAGTATTCGATGAGTCTATTCCACACCTGTTCATAGCTTTTGTGAATAGTAAACGTAGAATCATAGTCGTATTGCTTTGGGGGAATATAAGAAGAGCAACTTAATAGAATTACGCTGATTATTGCCAGCAGTGCGTAAGTTAGTTTTTTCATAGCCTTGTCTTTCGTTTGTTTATTATGCGATACTTCATAGAACTTCAAATATAGCAAATCAACTCCACATAGCCAAGAAAAATCGGGTATTTGTATAAAATTAAAGCATATACGCGAGTGCTGCGTATATGCTTATCTAATCATATTTTCTTTTAGTATTGCTTCTTATAACTTAAAGTCATCTTCGTCGAACTCAGTGAAGCCCTTGCCAGAGTCGGAAACGAATAAGTCTTCTTCGTTGAAGTTGCTTTCCACGAAGTTTTGGTCATCGGGGTATTGGCTGCCCATATTGAACTCATCGAGGTATTTGTCGCTTGAGTATGATGGCAGGCGAGAGCCTTCGTCCTTAGTTTTCTTTTGGTCGAGCATTAGAACGTTATCTGCGAGTATTTCCACCACGTGTCTTTTAGTTCCGTTTTTGTCGTCGAATGTTCGTGTTTGCAGTCTTCCTTCCACGTATACTCTGGAGCCTTTCACGACCAATTTTTGTATAATTTCTGCTAAGCCGCGCCATGCAACGATAGTGTGCCAGTCGGTGTGGTCTTGTAGGTTTCCATCTTTATCTTTCCAACTTTCAGAAGTAGCTAAGCGGAATGAAGTAACTGGGATTCCACTCGGAGTAAATTTCAGTTCAGGTTCTTTTCCTACGTTTCCGATTAGCATTACCTTATTTAAAGTTCTTGACATTTATACAATCTCCTTATTGTCTATTAATCTCTCATATTTATACACTAAAAAAAGAAGAGGATATTAAGCTGAGATCGCCTCTTGATATCCTCTGATTGAATTATCATATACCTATAATGCCCTTGATAATGGGACATCAATTAAGTTTACAGTATTCACTACTGCGGAGCGTATATAGGCAGGAGTCCTATATCAGCTTCGATAGTTTCCTTGAAACGGCATTAATAGTTTCAGGTTTATCGTATTCTCCGCTGGAGATTTTATCGAAAATCTGAGTGTAATTTCTTGCAGTTTCAGAAATTTCCAATTTATCTACTTTTGTAGTAGATTGTGGTTGTGCGGCAGTAATAGCGCCGTTATTTGCGGAATGTTCTTGTTGTTGCTGAACTTTCTCTAATCTTTGGCTTTGCGCCTGATTATATGCCGCAATTTGATTTTTTATGCTACTATTATTGTCTATTACCATTGCTATGTCCTTTATTTGTATATTAACAAATTCTTATTTGTATTGATTTTGCTGAGTTTTCCCGCAATTTCATCTTTTCTATTAGATGCGAATTTTACTATGTTTGCATTGAGTTTTAAGATTTCCTGCACTGAGTCGGAGTTTTCTTTCAACAGCTGTGTATAATTGTGATTATGTTCTTTTATTGAACTAATTACTTCTATACATCTTTGGTTATCGGCAAAAAGTTTATCAACTTTAGAAAAATTTTCACCATTATTAATATTTTCATTGCATAAGGCATAAATTGCTCTGCTATTTTCCAGCAGAGCGTTTATGCTTTCTATTAATTTGCTATCATCTTGTGTTTGCATACGTTCTCACTTAGACTTTAGCATCAGTAATAGCGCCATGGCTTGTTAGCTGTGCTACCATTTTAGCGATTTTGATAGATACCTCTGCAGGGAACTGCTTCAGGACGTCTTGCGTGTCTGAATTTACGAATTTCATTATCATAATTTTGGTATCAGTATCTCTATCGAATTTCACATCTATATTTTTCGCACCAACAAGCTCTTTTATTTTTTCAGCAAGTGCGCCGTAGTCTGTTTTTCGAGCTTCTAACTTTAAACTTTCTTCGAAGAGCTTTTTCTTTTCTTCTTCGGAGATAGTCGGTTGCTTAGCATCTTCTTTTATCTCCTTTCTTACGGGTTCGAATTCATTCGAATCAAGTAATGCTCTTAGGAAGCGTTTGCTTTCGTTGATACTAGCATTGTCCTGCCCGAAAGTGCTGTGCATTGAGCTTATTGCTCCAATTTCAGTAATCATAGTTTCCTTCTATTAATAAATTATCCATTAAAATTAGAACATAGGACCGCCGAAGCCACCGCCACCAAACATGCCCTGCATAGAGCCGTACTGTGCATTTGCTTGGTTCATCATCTTCAGCATTTTAGTGTATTCTTTTCTCAGGCTTTCAGTTGCTTTGTCTATTCTGTCTTCTAATCTTGAAGTTCTTGTCTTGTTTGTTTCGAGCTGTTTATCTATTGACTTGCGTCTTTCGTCTAAGATGCCGTTGTTATCACTCAGTTTAGAGAATACATCGTTCAGCTTGGCGAAGAATCCGTTCTCTGAGTTCAGGAAGTGAGCGAGTCTCTCTGTTCCACCGTCAGCGGAGAGGATTTTTTCCAGTTTATCTTTGCTATCTAAGGAGATAGTCCCATCGCTTGCGAGCTTAAATCCTAAGTCGGAGATAGTGCGGGGAGTCGTCTTTAGAACTTCTTCGTCTGTGCTAGTAGATTCTGGCTCTACTTGCGAGAACACCACGCCTCTGATTTGGTTAAGCAATCCTGAAACTGCTGGATCGGATCTTCTTAGTGCTTTGTCGCTATTTAAGTGTTTTATCACTTCGTTATATGAATCTATTGCACTTTTTATGTTATCAGAGATTTTGGATTGATCCAGCTCTGTTGTCAGATTCACATCTTTATCTTTATCGGTATGCACTTTAAGCAGTGTGAGGCTTGTTCCGGGGAGCAAGTCCGAAATAGTATTGCTGGAGCGTTCCACGTCTATGCCATTTACCTGCAGTTTGCTATTGAGCATATTTGCGTCAGCCACTTTAAAGCTGGCTAACTTTTTATCATTTGTGATAGCTGATCTATCGGGATTAATATTGCTTAATCCGAGTAGGTCATTTACGCCTTGGTTTGTGCTTTCTGGTGCTGTGAAGAATGAGAGGTCGAGCTTATTTTCTTCGCCTGTGTTCTTCGCAGTGAAGGTCAGTCTGCCTGTTGTTGAAGTATCTTTAATATATGATACGCTGAAGTTCAGATCTTTCTTCGTATTGAAGGCATTCGCTATTTTTTTCATAGCTGCTTCATTGGTTTCAGTTCCGTCGAAAGATACTTTCACATCGACTAGTTTGAACTTATTCTCAATTGGGTCGCCTTCTTTATATTCTTTATTAGGCACATTCACCTTATATGTAGTTTCTCCGGCTTGTATGTTCGCAGTGCCTACATTTAAACTTTGCTTGCCAATGAACACATCATTTGAAGCCAGCTGATTTACTCTTATATTGGAATTTCCGAGAACGGCAGAGTTATCAGCAGTAGCTTTTACGAAGGTTTCGTCGCTGGATTTTACCATTTTCGCGCCGACGAGTTTATCCGCAGTTTCGCGGAAGCTCGCATCGTAAGTTTTATCTGCTTTTACTCTGAAGAACTTATCAATACTGGAGTTCATAGTTCCCACTTTAGTCTTCAGCTTAGAGAAGAAGAGTTTTTTGTTTTCTAATGTTTTCTTCTTTGAACTTAGTGCGTCCAACTCTGGCTTACGAGTTCTTTGGTAAGCTTGTATCAGTTGCTCCATTTGGCTGGAGCCACCGGTTAATGCATTTATTGACATAGTTAAATTTCCTTATTTATTAATTATGGAACTATTTGCTTTGTGTATTATTAATAATAATTATTATTTATAGTAATAATATTATTCACATTAATAGTTACATTGTTCAATAGTGTACTTCCTTTGTACTTATTATTTGTTGCACTTATTGTTCAATATTGAATGCTTCGTTCCATGCATCGCGAAGCCCTTGAATAATAGTTTCAGCTTCTTTAAACCGCTTCTGATAGATGCATCTCTGGCAGTATTCGTATAATCTGTATAGTCGCGTAGAGGTTTCCTCGTATTCGAAGTTAAGAGAACTCATCAATTCTACCAAGACTCTGCCCATTTTCTGAACGTCGCCCTTTCTATTGCTTACCAAGTAGAGGTCATACATTTTAAGTATGATCTTTTCCTTGCTCCAGGACATAACTTCCTGTTCGAGGTAAGCTGGGATTTTCCCACTTTTGGGGTTTCCGTAAGCCTTTTGGGCAGCCATTTGTTGTGCTAAAGTAGCCATATTTATTCCTAATTTTGAGTTTCTATTATTAGATTTGCTGCGGGACTAATCGCTTTAATCAGTCCTGCTCTAACTTGTATACGTTTCTTGGATTTATTAGTTCTGATAACTAATCAGAGCAAAACATTATC
>JBHADY010000144.1:0-2821 GCA_041855325.1 Ignavibacteriota bacterium | reverse complement strand
AGAGGACTAAACGGAGCGGGGAAAACCTCGATTTTAGAAGCAATAGCTATAGCGGGGCTATCGAAGAGCTTTATGCCCGTGGGCGATAGCCAGATTCTAAGAAGAGATAAAAGTGAGTATTCCATTACGCTAAAGTCGAAAAATGACTTAAACATTCCCTATTTTGTTAATATCAAGTATTCCAATAAAACTGGAAAGACGATATCTAACAACACGAAGGATAGGCTACTCCCGAAAGACATAGTCGGGGAGTTGCCTGTGGTCGTTTTGTCTCCGGATTCCAAGGAGATAACATACGGCTCCCCATCAGAAAGACGTTCATTTTTAGATAAAATCCTCTCTCAGAGCTATCGCTCCTACTTCGCTAACTGGATAAAACTAAAGAAGATACTAAATCACCGCAGCAGTTTGCTATCTAAATATGCAAAGGATAGCTCAATTGGCTTAGGGCAGTATGACATATTAACCGATATGCTCATAGATGTTTCTGCGGAAATAGTAATGAAACGCTATGAGTTTATAGATTCTTTCTCTGGCATATTCGAAGAAGTGTATGCCGATATCTCCGAAGGAAAGGAGAAAGTAGAGCTGCAATATAAGGCGTTCAGCGTGAGCGATACCTCCTCTATCGAATCAATAAAAGAGCAAATAGACGAAAGAGCCGAGAAATGCAAAAACGACGAACTAAAACGAGGAACTAATCTATTCGGACCGCAAAGGGACAACCTAAACATAATGATAAACGGCGGAATAGCCCGCGACTACGCATCGCAAGGACAGCACAAGTCCCTCATCGCAGCGATTAAATTCGCCGAACTCCGCTTTATGAAGGAAATTCTGAACGAAACGCCCGTTCTTCTGCTTGATGATATTTTCTCCGAACTTGACCAAAATCGAATAGAGAAAGTTCTCAGCCTCGTGCGCAAGTACGACACGCAAACATTCATAACAGTTAATAATGCCACATTCTTAGAATACTTTAGCACAAACGAAGAATATAAGCTATTCGAAGTAATAGGCGGAGAGGTGAGCGAATGTACACAATAAACAGCAAAGAACCCCGCTCGATTAAAGATATAGTCTCCGATTTCGTAGATGATAGACATTTGCATAAATATTTCGATTTTGAGAAACTTAAGAGCGATTGGCACATTATAGTCGGCGAAGCCTTTGCTGCGAAGATTAGTATATATTCGCTAAGAGATGGAGTGCTAAAGCTGAAGACTAATTCATCCGTAGTGCGATATGAAATCAGCATACGCAAGCAGTACTTAATCGACCGCATAAACCTGCACTTTAAAAAAGAAATAGTCAAAGATATAAGCCTATAGAATATTACTTTATTCTTAATATATAGTTTTTACTTATTTTTGCAGTTTGTTGAATAATGAAATTGCAAAAATGAGCAAGAAAAAAAGAATAAGACAAAACAAAGGCAATGAAGAAGCACAGCAATCAGCTCCTGTGGCAACACCCACTAAGCGCTTCTTCGATATGCCAATATATGCTGCAATAGGCATTTTCATCTTAACTACACTGATATTCTTTTGGGACGTAATATTCGGCAATGCTTACTTTTGGGAAGACATTGTCCGCTTTGTATATCCCCTACAGAACTTCGCAGCGACGAGTTCCGCTGCAGGAAGCATACCACACTGGAATCCATATACTTTCTCTGGAATGCCATTCCTTGCCGACTTGCAGGTGGGCTTTTTCTATCCGCTTAATCGCGTGCTGAACTTATTCATCGGTAGCGATGGAGTTCTCAGTTTCTCAGCACTCCAGCTGATGATTATCCTCCACTTCTTTATTGCTCAAATAAACACATATCTATTTGCTAAGTCATTTAAGATGAGTAGCATAGCTTCGATAATCGTTGCTATTGGCTATTCATTCTCTATGCTAATGACTACTCACTCCATTCATCCTATGATAGTTCAGCACTTGGCTTGGTTCCCATTGGTACTGCTATTTTTCTTTAAGGCGGTGCGCTTCGGCAAAGTTAAATATGCAAGCATTGCGGGTATTATTTATGGTATGAGTATGCTCGCTGGGCATACGCAAATGGCACTATACGAAGCTCTCTTTATGTTCATTTCATTTGTATATGCGTACATAGTTGGAATAAAAGATAAGAAATTAAAGGGCAATGCGCGTATTTGGTCGCCTGTGTCTGCAGCGCTTACAATCGCAATAGCTGCTGGTATATTTATGGTGCAATATGAACCGACTAACACATTAGTTCCTCACTCTAAGCGTAGCGACAGCAGTTATGAGTTCGTAACTCAATGCTCATTGGAATATAAGCAACTATTCACAGGCGTTATGCCTAAGCTATTCGGCACGGTGAATGGCAATATGGATATGGACGTGCCTTATCACTTAGAGGGGGCGCAGTCGCATAACTACTGGGAAACATCGTTCTACTTTGGCGTGGGAATTCTGCTACTTGGCTTATTCGGCTTCCTCACAAATTTGAAGCGACGCGATATGCAGCTAATGCTGATAATTGCTGTGTTCGGGGTGCTATTTGCTCTCGGAAAGAACTTCTTCCTGTTCGATATATTCTATAATCTGCCATTCTTTGGTCTGTTTAGAAATCCAGCGAGAATTATGTTCTTCACTGTTCTTGCCTTCTCTTTTGCTGCGGGCATAGGTTTTGACACTTTATATCAGAGGGAATTCTCGAATAGCCTGCGAAATAAGCTATTTATAGCTATGGGCGTGGTGGTGCTATTGGGCTTCATCGGTGGAGTGGGAGCTTTCACTTCTATGTTTAATACTCCGGAACAGTTCGTTTCTGATGTGAATGCTACTGCTT
>JBHADY010000143.1:0-3906 GCA_041855325.1 Ignavibacteriota bacterium | reverse complement strand
TACCAGCTAAGTGGAGGATTACGTCTTTTGGAGCAGTCCAGCCATTCATTTTGCCAGTTAATTTAACGCCGATAAGTTTAGGGAATTTTAGTTCCCAGCTCATACCAGCCATTACGTCAACGGCATCAGCACCGCCTACGCCTATTGCCACCATACCGAGACCGCCAGCATTCACTGTGTGGGAGTCAGTACCGATCATCATACCACCTGGGAATGCATAGTTTTCGAGTACTACTTGGTGAATGATACCAGCGCCTGGTTTCCAGAAACCGATACCATATTTATTAGATACAGAAGCGAGGAAGTCATAAACTTCTTTATTTACAACTTCAGCGTTCTTTAAATCTGGAGCTGATCCATCTTTTGCTTGGATTAAGTGGTCGCAGTGAGCAGAAGAAGGAACTGCAACGCGAGGCATACCAGCTTGCATAAATTGCAAGAGAGCCATTTGAGCAGTAGCGTCTTGCATAGCTACTCTATCAGGAGCGAAGTTTACGTAATCAACGCCACGTTTGTAGTCCTGAAGTGGGCTTTCTTCGTGAAGGTGAGCGTAAAGTACTTTCTCCGCAAAAGTTAGAGGTTTGCCAACTACCTTTTTCGCAGCATCGACTTTAGATGCGAAGTTAGCATAAACCTTTTTAATCATATCAAGATCGAAGATCATAAAATATTAACCTTTTTTTATCTATAAACAATATTAATTATTAACAATATAAATAGTTTAGTTAATTTGCATAACTTATATATAATATAAGTACTTAGTTAAGACTGCAATATTAACTATTTTTTTACTTTTAAACTAATAAAATAATGAAAAATATAAGAATTATGCGAGTTTGTGGATAATTAATACAAATTCACTAAAAGTATTTGATTATATCTATACTCATTCTTCTGTCAAGAGTGGCATCTCTCATAAATTGCCCTTGGTATAGTCTATTTCTAAGTTGTAGCTCTAAAGTTACGCCACGGGCGATGGAACTTTTAATGGATACAGCAATGTTCACTGGTGGGATATGTGGAGCATTGTCGTCCAAACTTAAATTCAGCTCGCTGCAGATGGAGAAATACTTGCCGAGAGTCTGCTCGAATCCACCATATACATTCACGCTTCTATTGTTTGCAGCTGGCTCTAAGGAGTAGTTCAAGCCTGCTGAGGTGGAGATATCGCCCAGCGCCCAGGAGAAGTTCTTGCTTAGTGCTAAGTAGAAGCCGGGGGAGAGGTTCTCGAAGCGTTTGCCTTCGCTTAGCCACATTCCATTGCCCTGATTGGTGAAGCCTATGGCTATAGCGGGAACATACAAAGTTTCGTCGAACACTCGGAATTTAAGGTTTAAGCCGGGTATGCCCTGGAACTCAAGGTCGCCACTGCCGATTACTCTATTCGCGCTGTAGCTAAGCCCAAGCATAAAGTTTTTGATAAAGGAGAAATTGCTCTCAAGTGCTATGCCACCTTCGCGATATAGCTTAGTCTTTATGTTATACGAACCTTTAGGGATAACGCCAGCAGTCGGCATATCAACGATTTCGCGGCTTTCGTATGGTGCTTTATATCCCGCAGTGCCTTGTGCGAAGGCATTGCCAATTGAGAGTAATAATATATATATGCTAATCTTTATCGTTTTCATCTTCTTGTTCTTGTTCGAGTAGGGTTAATTTCACCTCTTCCATCATCAGGTTAGAGGCTTTTGTGATTTCCATTCTATAGCCGTATAGTTCGACGACTTGTCCGGCTTCGAGTATGCGTTCAGTTGCATCTATGATTAGCCCGCCGAGGGTTTCGTAGTCATCACTTTCTGGGAGTGGGAGCGGAAGACCGTCGTTCACGTCGTCTATGATGGCTATGGCTTGCACGATAAACTCTGTATCGGAGATTGGTCTAACATCAGGGATTTCTTCGTCGTCTTCATCTTGGATTTCGCCGAAAATCTCTTCCACTATATCTTCGAGCGTGGCTAAGCCGGCAGTGCCACCGAACTCATCAAGTACTATAGCTATATGGACTTTATGAGTTTGCATATATCGGAATATCTTATCGATTTTATCATCTTCATTCACGAAGTAAGCCGGACGTATTAAATCCTGCAGAATGAATAGGTTAGGGCTTTGCAGCATATCGATAATATTCTTCGCATAAATTATGCCCACTATATTGTCTATGTTCTTGTCGTATATAGGCATACGCGAAAAGCCTTCGTCTATAAAGACATTCACCACTTGCTCTTTGCTCATTGATAGCTCAACGCCTTCGATTTTATTGCGTGGGATCATTATCTGTTTCACCGGTGTTTGCGAGAATTTGAAGACTTTCTCCATAATCTCGTGTTCTTCGGTCTGCAGGATACCGCTTTTCGTGCTTTCTTCGAGGAGGAACTTCAGTTCTTCTTGCGTGTGCGATGAATGCTCTTCGGACACGGCTTCGAATCCCGCCATTCTAAGTAGTTTATTTGCAAAAGAGTTAAGAAGCCAAATGAAAGGCTTAAACACATAATAGAATATCTTAAGCGGGAGGGACACGGCAAGGGTAACGCCTTCTGGTCTTTGAATAGCCAGCGATTTCGGAGCTAACTCACCGAAAACTATATGCAGTATGGTTATCAGTATGAAGGCAATCGGCAGGGCTATCTGCGCAGCAAAAGCTGGGGTAATCTGCAGGGTAAACAAAGCCATTATGTCTATAATTAAGTTAGCCACAACGGATTCACCTATCCAACCCAAGCCCAAGCTGGCAAGTGTAATACCCAATTGCGTAGCCGAAAGGTATTCGTCCAAGTGAGTAATTACGCTTTTGGCGCGAATGGCTGATTTATTCCCTTCGCGTATTTTTATTTCTATCTGAGAGGCGCGCACCTTCACGATGGCGAATTCTGCCGCAACGAAGAATGCGTTCAGCCCGACCAATATCAGAGTTAATATTATTCCAATTATCATTATATCAATATACAGTGTATGCAAATTTCTTCTCTAAGTGGAAGGAGAAGTATCTGCTGAAAAACTCAATAAATCGTATTTTCTGCGAAGAGGGGAGTTCTCCCTCTATATCCATATTATAATTATCACTTTGCATAATGATAAGCAAAGCTTTAAGTAGCTGCGCGTCAATTTGCTTAAATTTCACAGAAACTACGCTCATTTTATCTAAATAATCATACCAATTTCCCGATTCTATATGATAAAAGCAATCTTCCTCAGGCATATTATATAGATCGATTTCGAATCCTAACTCATAAGCCAAAATAAGCTGATGAAGTATAAGTAGAGTAAACGGATTAGTCGGTAAATCATTTAATTTTTGCAAAATTAATACAGTTTTATCGTATAGCTCTTCGTGGTGTGCTTCTGTGTGCAGACTTTGAAGCAGGGATTCCATTATCATTATTGCTATGTTCGTATGCACGTATGAAGTAAGAATATTGCTGGTGCTTATGTGGCGTTCGGATCGGCTAAGTGTGTGCAGATCGCCACTTCGCTTTTGATAGTATGCAATAGAATTTATGCTCAATAGCTCGGTGGAGAATTGAGATTTCTTCTGTGTGCGGGCTCCCTTTGCCAGAACTTTAACAAGTCCTTTTTCGCGAGTGAATAGGCTAAGTATTTTGCTGGAATCTCCCTGTTTTTGGGACTTCAGGACAATTGCATCGCTCGTTACTATCATAGAATGGGAAGAGTGATAAATAATGTAATTATATAATTTTGCAACATATGAAAAAAATATTTACAAAAATATGAAAAAACTCTTGGATTATTCACAAAAAAAACATAATTTTGTAATCCTATTTATTTGATAGTGCATCGACAAATAGACGATACATAGGTAATACATACTTTAATGTATAACAGATAAATAAAGTAATTACTATTCCCAAGTAGCTCAGTTGGTTAGAGCATCTGACTGTTAATCAGAGG
>JBHADY010000142.1:0-5377 GCA_041855325.1 Ignavibacteriota bacterium | reverse complement strand
AGCAGCAAAAGCAGTGATTACTGGATAAGTATTGAATGAACCGAGGAAGATCATAGTCTCGCTGATGAAACCGCTCATTCCCGGAAGACCAATCGCTGCGAAGAATGCTACTGTAGTGATACCAGTGTAAATAGGCATTTTGTTTGCCATACCGCCGAAATCGTCCAAACCGCGTGTGTGAGCTCTATCATAGATAACGCCCACAATCATAAAGAGCATAGCTGTGATAGTACCGTGGTTGAACATTTGGAAGATACAGCCAGCGATTCCGTGAGGAGTCATAGATGCCATACCAAGGATTACATATCCCATGTGCGATACAGATGAGTATGCAATCATCTTCTTTAAGTCGCGCTTGCCAACTTTGTGCTGACCGAGGGCGCAGAATGCACCATAAAGAATCGCGAACATTCCGAGGAAGGAAATCCACCACTGAGATGCACCGAAAGCTTCTGGGAAAATTGGCATTGCAATACGAATCATACCATAAGTACCCATCTTCAATAGCACGCCTGCAAGGATTACAGAGATAGCAGTTGGAGCTTCCACGTGGGCATCTGGCAACCAAGTATGCACTGGAACCATTGGCACTTTGATAGCGAAGCCGATGAACACAGCCACGAAAGCAGCGAATCTGATGTTAGAACCAATAGCTCCGAAGATAGAACCATGAACTAAGTTATTAGGATCAAGCATAGCAATCAAGTTGAATGTATGAATGTATGATCCTGGGTTTGCAGGGTCTGGAATTTGGTAAGAGAAGTAAAGACCAATCATTACCAAAAGCATAAATAATGAACCTACGAAGGTATAAATAAAGAACTTAATCGCAGCATATTCTTTGCGAGGACCGCCCCAAATACCAATGAGGAAGTACATAGGGATAAGCATAATTTCCCAGAACACATAGAATAAGAAGAAGTCTAAAGCTACGAAGCAACCATACATACCAGTAATAAGTAGTAAGTACATTGCGTGATAGCCCTTTACAGCTTTAGTTATTCCGAAAGAAGTAAATGATGCTACGAAGCACACAATTGCTGTAAGAAGTACCATAGGGGCGCTGATACCATCAATACCCATATAATACTCAATATTTAAAGAACCGAGCATAGGGAAATCGGCGTTAATCCAAGAGAATTTCTCTACGAACTGGAATCCGTTAGGATCGTTAATTCCCGCGAGCGAGAAATTAAAGTTCATAAATATTATGATAGCAAGGATTAACTGAATAAATGTAGTACCTAAAGTAATGAACCTGAAGTACTTATTAGAAGCCTCTTTGCTGAGTTCATCTTTACCACTTGGGATAAAGGCGAGTAAAATCATACCCAATATTGGCAGAAATGTTATCCAACTTAAAATTGGAAATCCAAATGTCTGCGGCATTTAACCTCCGTTTATTATTTTTTATTATTTACTAATTGAGAAATTTATGTTATATAAATATTATAATTAATGCGATTAGTCCAATAGCTGCGAGTGCTACGTAAGTTTGAACGCGACCTGTTTGCAGTCTGCGAATAGCGGCACCCAAGCCACCTGTTACGCTTGCTATCAGATTTACAGCACCATCGATTACCACAGCATCGAACGAGCCAACTACTTTGCCTATATATCTTGTTACTGTGGCAGCACCATTTACTATGCCATCTATAATCTTATTATCGAACCAGCTAAGTATTTTAGATATAAGCAGAGTAAGCGCGATGACTGTTTTGTCGTAAAGTTCATCAAAGAACCATTTGTTCTTAGTGAATATGAATAGTGCTTTATATTGTTTTGCTAAGTTATCAGCATTGATAACCTTAAATTGATACATTAAGAAAGCTACTAAGATACCAGTTCCTGCTATGAGCAATGAAAGAATCATAGCTGGATAGTGGAAGTGGTGCATAGTTTCTTCAAATTGTGTAGCTGCGTGATGACCGCCGTGAGCTTCAGCGTGATGAGCCACAGCTTCAGTCATTTCGAGCATATAAGGTCTTGCGAACTCGTGAGGAACGGCAGTTTGAGGAACTGTAATTTTCTCAGCGAACCAACCTTGGTTTGCGTCGAATGGATTAACAGAATACACAGCCCAAATAGTAAGTAAAGACAATACTACAAGTGGCATAGTGATGTTGAATCCGTTTTCTCTTGTGTCTTTTGCAATCTCTGTTTTGTGTTCGCCGTGGAAAGCAAGGATAGTCAGTCTGAACATATAGAATGCAGTTAATCCTGCCACACCGAAGCCAACTATAGGCACGAGCCAAGCGATACCACCAGCTAAATCAGCATAAGCCAAAGCACCGGCTAAGATGCTATCCTTACTTAAGAAGCCTGAAGTCAGTGGCACACCGGCAATCGCCAAGTTCGCGAAAAGGAATGTAGCATAAGTCAGCTTCATATTGCGTCTTAATCCGCCCATATTGAAGATATCTTGTGGGTCAGAATGGTGGTCGTGAGCTCTATGCATAGATTCGTGCATAGCGTGAATCACAGAACCAGAACCAAGGAATAGAGAAGCCTTGAACCAAGCGTGAGTAACTAAGTGCATAAAGCCAGCAGTGAAAGCACCGATACCAATACCAAGCACCATATAGCCCAATTGGCTAACTGTGGAGTATGCAAGCACTTTTTTAAAGTCAGTCTGAGTAAGTGCGATAGTCGCAGCGATGAATGCAGTAAGCGTTCCGATAATCGCCACGAAGTTTAGTGCAGTTCCTGTGAGCATAGGGAAAACTTTAGCAGTCATATACACACCTGCAGCAACCATCGTTGCAGCGTGAATGAGCGCAGAAACCGGTGTTGGACCTTCCATCGCATCTGGTAGCCAAACGTGAAGTGGGAACTGAGCAGACTTACCAATAGCACCGCAGAAAATGAAAATTCCAGCTAAAGTAAGATATGTTTCGTAGCTTACTCCGAATGGAAGTGAAATAGCACCGCTTGCAATTGCACTAAGAGTTGCTTCAGAGCCAATCACAGCGAAGAGTTCGTCGAACATTAAAGTGCCAAACACAGAGAATAGCATCATAATACCAAGCAAGAAACCGAAGTCGCCCACTTTATTAACCAAGAATGCTTTCTTTCCGGCGTTCGCAGCACTATCTTTTTCATACCAGAAGCCAATAAGTAAGTAAGAGCTTAAACCTACTAACTCCCAGAAAATAAACATATTTAATAGGTTATTTGCTAACACTATGCCGAGCATAGAGAAAGTAAATATACCAAGGTAAGCATAGAAGCGATGGAAGCGTTTATCCCCAGCCATATAGACCATAGAGAAGATATGCACGAGGGTACTAATCAGAGTAACCACCACGAGCATAACACTTGCTAAGTTATCGATTCCAATACCAAGACTCAGATTAATAGGTCCCATATTCAGCCAATTCACTTTAGCTTGAATAGCTAAATCGCTTTGCAGGATCTTTAAGCCACCTTTGATTACTTCGGAAGTTTGGAACGAACCAAACACCTTATTCGCAAATACAGTGATAGCGAGGATTAAGTCAGTTCCTAGGATAGCTGTTCCGATATAAGATGACTTTTTGCCTAATCTCTTGCCGAAGAACACGTTAATAACGAAGCTCATCAGTGGCAAGAGCAGGATTATTATGGACATTAAAAGTAAATTTTCAGCAGTCATATTTTATTCTTTACCTTATTCCCTATTAATCTTTTAATTTATCAATTTCATCAACATTAATGTGCTTATAATTCTGATATATATTAAGAATTATAGCAAGAGCGATTGCGGATTCCGCAGCTGCAAGCACCATAACAAAGAGAGCAGCAACGTGTCCGTCTATATTCATTCCGCCAAATCTTGCAAATGCAATAAAGTTCAAGTTTGCGGAGTTGAGTACTAATTCAAATCCCATAAGCACAAGAACGGCGTTCTTTCTGCTGATTACGGCAAAAATACCCATTGCGAATAAAATTGCACTTACTACGAGGTAATGAGTTAATCCTATTTCCATTTTCTTAATCCTTTATCTCATTTTGATTAGTAGATTGGTTAGAGCAGTTCGAATCTGCACAGTGTGATTCGCCAGCGACCTTAGTATTTAAGTTATCTTTGCGAGCAATTAAAGCAGCACCAACTAATGCAATAAGTAACAGCACAGCAGCTACTTCAAATGCCAAGAGGTAGTCTGTCATCAAAGAAGCGCCTATCATTTCGATAGAAGAGTCAGGCATCTTAGTTAATGGAATTTGCACCCAAGCAGAATTAGTGAAAACATAAGCCAAAACACCAGCGATAATAGTAGCGCTAATTCCGCCGACTAAGTAGCTCGCCCTGCCGATAGGTCCGCTCTTCAGCTCAATTCCTGTAATCTTAGAAGTAAGCATCACAGCGAAGATGATTAGCACGAGGATACCACCAACGTAAATCATTATCTGCGATACAGCTAAGAAGTCAGCAAGCAAAAGTGCGAACAGACCAGCCAAGCCAAAAAGCGTAAACATCAAGGCGAAAGCTGCGTGCATTATGTTTTTGCTTAAAACTACCATTGCGCCAGAGGCTAATATCAGCGTAGCAAAAAAGTAAAAAACAATAGCTTCGAAATTCATTTATATCTTACCTTAATTATTATTCGTAATTAGTACTTATGCATTATCTTTTGGTTCTTCCGTTTTAGGAGTGTCCTCTATCTTAACAGGAGCTGGTTCAGCAACTGGAGCTGGTTCAGCAGGAGCAGCAGCTTGAGCTTGCTCTTGAGCAGCTTGTTCAGCTTCAGCTTTTTCTTTAGCAGCCTTTTCAGCTGCGGCTTTTTCTGCTTTCATTTTTGCTTCTTCAGCTAATAATCTCTTCTTCTCTGCTACTTGCTCTGCAGAGAGCGGAGAGAAGTGATAACGCAATCCTTCGACGTTTTCCTCTGAATATTCAAATTCTCCAGTATGGACAATAGCACTAGTCGGACAAGCTATCGTGCAAAGTCCGCAGAAACAACATTTAGAGAAATCAATATCAAACTTAGAGAGCCACATCACACGGCGTTTTCCGTCTTCCATTGTTGGCTTATCGGGGTCGTGCGCAGCGACTTTAGTTGTCTCAATACTTATACATTTCACAGGGCAGGCGCGTTCGCAACTTTTGCAACCTGTGCATTTAGGCATAATAACAAATAATCTATTTCTTGCATTCTCAGGCATAAAGGAGCTACCAGCTTTTTCCTTTGGATCTACATCTGGATACTGCACGGTAACATTGCTATTAAAGAAGTTCTTGCAGGTAATTTTCATACCTGTTAGAATAGTGCCGAGTCCCTGAGTTACTTCTTTTACAAAATTTGCCATATATTTTTTATTAAACCTTAATTTCTTTTAATATCAAACTTAATGAAGAGTAATCAATTAATAATTATTAACTTATAATCTATTAATT
>JBHADY010000141.1:0-7350 GCA_041855325.1 Ignavibacteriota bacterium | reverse complement strand
GGTGATGAAGTTCGGCTCTAAGCCTATAGCTAATGCTCTCCGCGCCCGCGAAGAGAAAATAAACTCCGCTATAGAAGAAGCTGAAAAAGCAAATAAAGAAGCGAAAGAACTCCTCGCGCAAAGCCAAAGCAATATCGAAAATGCGCAAATGCAGGCAAATGAGATTATAGCAAATGGCAGAACACAAGTGGAACAAATCCTTCATAAAGCTAAGGAAGAAGCCGCTCAAGTGAAAGAAAGAAAGATTAATGAAGCCGTGCAAGAAATTAATCAATCTAAAGTGCAGGCTATCAAAGAACTTAAATTCGAAGTGGCTGACCTCGTAATCCAAGCCACAGAGAAGATACTAACTGAGAAAATTGATAAAGAAAGAGATATGAAGCTAATCGAAACTTCAATCTCTAATTTAGATAATATAAATAAAAACTAATAAAATCAATGATTGAAGAAAGAGTCTCGCTTAGATATGCAAGGGCAATTTTCGAGCTGGCTATGGAGCAAAACATAGCTAAACAGGTGTATGATGACTTCGCACTTATCAGCGAAACTGTGCGCCAGACTCACGAGCTCGTCGTGTTCATCGAAAATCCGGTGATTAAACCACATAAGAAAATCGCCGTGTTCGAGGAAATGTTCAAAGCGAAAATTAGCCAAAGCACAATGAAACTGCTTAATACTATTACGGAAAAAGGAAGAGAAATCCTTATCCTGAGCATATCCAAACAATACGAGAAAATATACAACCAAGCATTTAATCGCCTGCCGGTGAATATAGTAACAGCAAGCGAATTGGACGCTCAGCACAAAGAACAACTCGTTAAAAAGCTGGCAGATGCCTTCGGGAAGGAAATCCTACCTACGTTCACTGTTGATAAAGGCATTATCGGCGGGATTAAGTTCCTCGTGGCTGATAAAATCATAGATAGCTCGGTTAAAAATAAACTCGATAAACTAAAACACGATATGGTTTTTAATTAATTAAACTATATCGCAGTAAATCATTGAATTAAATAATAAACACAAAAACGAAAATAATAATAAAATACAGGATTTGAATATGGTAACAGACCTTCGTCCGGAAGAAATATCATCGATATTGCGTCGTCAAATTTCCGGCTTTGAAAATGAAACTGAGATTTACGAAGTCGGCACAGTGCTAAATGTAGGCGATGGAGTGGCTCACGTCTATGGCTTGAATAAAGCAATGGCATCTGAATTGGTGCAGTTCGAACACGATGTGTATGGCATGGTGCTTAACTTAGAGGAAGATAACGTCGGCGTTATCCTCTTCGGTGATGATACCTTAGTTAAGGAAGGCGACACAGTGAAAAGAACTGGCAAAATCGCTTCCACTCCGGTTGGTATGGAACTCTTAGGCAGAGTGGTGAACCCGCTGGGTATTCCAATTGATAATAAAGGTCCTATCAACACAACTAAAACTCTTCCGATAGAAAGGAAAGCTCCGGGCGTTATCTCCAGATACCCAGTGAAAGAACCTATTCAAACTGGACTTAAGGTAATTGATGCCCTTATTCCAATCGGACGCGGGCAAAGAGAGCTTATCATCGGCGATAGACAGACTGGTAAAACTGCCGTTGCCCTTGATGCAATCATTAACCAAAGATATACCCACACAGAAGAAGCTAAAGCAATGGGCATAGAGCCTGTATATTGCGTTTATGTGGCAATTGGTCAAAAAGGCTCCACAGTGGCGAACGTAGTATCATACTTGGAGCAGTTCGGAGCTATGGATTACACTATCGTAGTTGCTGCGAATGCCTCTGACCCGGCTACTCTGCAGTATATCGCTCCTTACGCAGGCTGCTCTATGGGCGAGTTCTTCCGCGATAACGGTATGCACGCACTCATCGTTTATGATGATTTAACTAAGCAAGCTGCTGCATACAGACAAGTGTCCTTACTTCTTAGAAGACCTCCTGGACGCGAAGCATACCCTGGCGATATCTTCTATCTGCATAGCCGCCTATTGGAAAGAGCTGCTAAATATAGCGAAGAGCACGGTGGCGGTTCGCTGACGGCTCTCCCGGTTATCGAAACACAAGCGGGCGACGTTTCGGCGTATATTCCAACGAATGTGATTTCCATTACTGATGGTCAGATTTACCTCGAGCCGAACCTCTTTAACGCAGGTATTCGCCCAGCGCTGAATATCGGTATTTCCGTATCCCGCGTGGGTGGTAATGCCCAAATCAAAGCGATGAAGAAGGTAGCCGGACCTCTTAAGCTGGAATTAGCGCAGTTTAGAGCACTTGCCGCATTCGCGAAATTCGGCTCCGACTTGGATAAATCTACTCAACAGAGCTTGAACCGCGGTTCTAAACTTACTGAAATAATGAAGCAGAAGCAATTTGTTCCTATGCCTGTAGAGAACCAAATCGTCCTCATTTGGGCGGTAACTAATGGCTATTGCGATGACTTACCAAACGAAATGGTGAGTGTTTTCGAAAGCGAATACTTAGAATTTATGATGAATATGCACATTGACCTGCTGAAATCAATCTTAAAGGCTAAGGAATTGACTAAAGAAACTGAAGCACAGCTGAAGGAAATTACTACAGCTTTCGCTGAAAAGTTCAAAGTGGGACATAATATTAAATAAGAATATTTAATATTTATACATTGATTGATAATATTTTAAGATATAAGGTAATATGATAATACTAACTGGAGGTGCTGGATTCATTGGGTCTTGTTTTCTGAGCAAGCTCAATTCTATGGGTATCAAGGACGTTATCGTCGTTGATAATCTCGGCACTGAAAGTAAGTGGAAAAACCTGAATGGCAAGGACTTCTATAGGTATTATCATAAGACTGAGTTTAGGGATATTATTAGAAATAATCCGGCTTCTCTCGGCGAGATTGATTACGTAGCTCACCTCGGGGCTTGTTCCTCCACTGTGGAATGCAATGCCGATTACATAATGGATAACAACACGGCTTATAGCATTGACTTGCTGAACTTCGCTTTGGATAAAGATATTCCATTTATGTATGCGAGTAGCGCTGCCACTTATGGCGACGGCACAGAGGGCTATTCAGATGACAAGTTCGACGAACTGAGACCGCTTAATCCTTACGGCTTTTCTAAACATCAGTTTGATAAGTGGGTGATAAATAATAGACTTGTAGATAAAGTCATAGGACTGAAATACTTCAATGTGTTTGGTCCGAATGAATACCACAAAGGAAATATGGCTTCTATGGTTTATAAGTCCTTTAATCAGGTGAGTGAAACAGGCGAGATATCACTATTTAATTCGAACGACACGAAATATCCCGACGGCGGACAAATGCGAGATTTCATCTACGTAAAAGATGCCGTAAATGTGATGTGGAAAATGTTCGAAAAAGGCAAAGGAATATCTGGTATATATAACTTAGGCACTGGCGAACCACACTCTTGGAATGAACTCGCCGAGGCGATCTTCGATGCTATGGACTTGCCTAAGAACATTAAGTACATAGATATGCCCGAAAAGCTGAGCAAGCAATATCAGAACTACACAAAAGCTGATATGAGCAAGCTACGCGAAGCGGGAATAGAGCATAATTTCCTCAGCCTAAAGGATAGCGTAAGCGATTATGTGAACAATCACTTAAAGCAAAACTATAAAGTATATTGATTTTTTGAGCAAATAAATAGACAATATAATAATTAATAAGCTAAATAATAATTATTAATAAGTAAAGATAATGGCTACTCTTCGAGATATAAAACAACGTATTGGCGCAGCACAAAGTACTGCCAAAATTATGCAGGCAATGCAAATGGTGGCTGCTTCGAAGCTCCGCAGGGCGCAAGATGGCATTCAAAATGCACGTCCGTATTTCAAGAAAATGAACGAAATCTTGAAAAATATCGTGGATACTGTGTCCGAAGATTACTCGCACCCGCTGATTCGCAAAAGCGAAGAAGTGAATAACATAGTGGTGATTGTCATCGCAGGTGATAAGGGGCTATGTGGTAGCTTTAACAATAACTTATTTAAATATGCTCAGACTAAAATCAATGAGGAATTGCATCCTCAGTATCCGAATGCAAATATAGAAGTTATCCCGGTTGGGAAGAAGACTTCCGCTTTCTTTGCGAAGCTGGATCTCCCGGTGGTGAAGGAATTTAACGGAGTGTTCCATAATCTAAACGTGGAAAGTGCTCGCGAAATCATACACTTAGTGAAACCGCGTTTCATAGCTGGAGAGCTGGATAGAGTTTTCGTTGTGAATAATGACTTTATTAACTTGATTACTCAAGCTCCTGTTATGCGTCAGCTTCTGCCGATTGGCAATGAAAATATGACTTTGGATATCACTTCCGGCAAGAAAAGCGTAAAAAGTGATGTGAGCAAAGTAGAGAAGAAGTATTTAGATGCTGAGTATATTTTCGAGCCGAACAAGGAAGAATTGCTTAATGCTATGCTCCCAATGAACCTCGAAATGCAGCTTTGGAGAGCTTTGCTTGAGTCCAACGCAGCTGAAAACGCCGCTCGTATGATGGCTATGGAAAATGCAACTAATAACGCGAATGAGCTTATCAGCCAGTTGCAGCTCTTATACAACAAGGCACGCCAAACAGCGATTACAACAGAAATGCTTGAAATCGTTAGCGGTGCAGAGGCACTTTCTAACTAATATTATTAAAATTAGCAAGCGAAAGGTCGGATATACTATATTCGACCTTTTTCATTTCTAATGCAGAATATGCTATAGCTAATTATCGCAAATATGCGTAATTTTGTATGATGTGCAAGATGTATATAATTGCATAATCTGCCAAGCTAAATATTGATAAAAGTGAAACTAAGCGAACTATTATACATATCGAAAAAGCTGAACTCGAATCTGAAGCATGGGCGATTCTATCGTATCGTTAGTCTCGTCGCTGTGCTAAGTGTGATGGTCGGTACATTCGCTATTTTGGTCTCTCTGAGCGTGCTGCAGGGCTTCGAGGAGCAAATGGCAGAAAGCGCCGTGAACTTCACCTCGCAAATCAAAGTGGATATGTACGAGGGCAGGCTGATTGGCAATTACCCAGCTCTGCGTGATAAACTAAGGCGGGACTTCCCCGAAGTGAAGTCTATTACCCCATACGTGCAGAAGGAAGCACTCATCAGCACGAAGAAGAGTATAGATGGTATAATTCTCAAGGGTTTAGATCATTCTGATAAGAGTGCAATTATCTCTAATAAGATAAAAAAAGGGAAGAGTCCGAAGTCTGGCGAGAAGCAGATAATCATAGGTTATCGTCTTGCTGAGAAGGCGGGAATCGCCCTCGGAGACAGCGTTTTGATATACCTACTGAAGAGCAATAGCGATAGCGAGATGCCCGATGTATTCAAAATGCAGGTTGTAGGGGTGTATCAAACCGGAATGGCGAAGTATGATGATGTAGTCGCATACGGCGATATACTCGCACTTTCGCGTATGCTAGACTTGCCGAATAGCACCTGTACCGGCTTTGATATTATGCTTAGCGATGCAAGTTTAATACGCGAAACCACGATAAAAATTGAAAATAAACTGCAATTTCCGTTCTCCGTCCTCAGTGTGTATGATATTCACGCGTCTATGTTCAACTGGATAGAGATGCAGAAAGAGCCAATACCTATCGTGCTCGGACTTATTTCCATAGTCGCGATTATGAATATAATCACCATTCTGCTAATTTTAATAGTCGAAAAGACGCACACCATAGGGATTTTACGTACTTTGGGTATGAAATCCAGTTCGATTTTGGGTGTATTTCTCATTCGTGGCACCAGCATAGGAGTGATTGGCACGTTGCTTGGAGCTGGCTTAGCCTTCGTGCTGACCTGGTTGCAGCAAAGCTATAAGCTCATTAAGCTGAATGGCGATATCTACTTCCTCGATGCTATGCCTATTGCAATTGATCCGAGGCACTATATGTATATTATCGCTATTTCCATCGCGATAGCATTCATTGTAACATTACTCCCAGCACTAATTGCCTTAAAAATCAAGGCGATAAAGGCGATTAACTTTAGATAATATCACATATTATGATTATTGAACTGAACCACATAGCCGACCCGTTTATCTCAATCGTTGTCCCTGCGTACAAAGAAGAGAAAATCGTAGAAGCGATACTTAGCAAATACCCGAAAGAACTGCGAGCAAAATATCGTGCTGAGCTTATCCTCTCCGACGGAGGCAGTGGCGATAAAACTGTGGAGCTTGCCAAGAAGCATGCCGATACTATAGTAGTCCACGACGAGTCGCGTCGCCAGACTATAGCTGAGGGACGCAATGCTGGGGCTGCGCTCGCCCGCGGAAAGGTCATCATATTCATTAATTGCGATACCTTCCCCGCTGATACAGAGGCTATGCTGAGCTATGTGTATAATTGGTTCTCTGGTGAAAATGGCTATAATTATCCAGCTCTCGCCACGCGAGTATATGTGAAGCCAGAGGAGCTGGGGGTGAGCGATTGGCTATTTTATACTTTCTTCAATAACTATGTGCGTCTGCTGAATGTGGTTGGTGTGGGTGCCTGCCGGGGTGAATGCCAGATAGTCCGCCGTGATATATTTGAGCAGGCTGGCGGATATAATGCGAAATTAGTCGCGGGAGAGGATTTTGATTTATTCGCGCGCATTCGCAAGATAGGAAAGACTATATATACAAGTGCTATCACTGTGATAGAAGATCCGCGGCGTTTCCGCAAGGAAGGCTACATAAAGGTGATGTATAAGTGGTCAAAAAATGCGCTGAAAGTACTGTTTTCTGGTTCGGCTTCGGATAAGGAATGGGAGGCAATCCGCTGATTTTAGTGGAGTTCGTCCTTTCAGGAGAAAGAAAAAAGTAAAAAAAATTTGGTAGTTTCAAATGCTTATACTATTTTTGCATTTGGATTTACCTATGATGGTAATAATGAAACGAGATTGAATAAGGAAAGTGGGGATGCTTTGGTTTGAATTCCCCATAGAGATGTTTGATATGGTACGACTTCTAGTGAATATAGCAATTGGAGATTCTCGTTAATACACTTCATAATTAGATTCATCACAAAGCAAGTATACTGACTTGAGCTTTAGCTCTATTATTGGCTTGTATATTGCATTCTATCTTAGAGAAAGGTCGAATGGCTATATTTATGCACCTAAATTGAAATCACATAATTAATAACAAGTATATAAAGCGAGGTACGCGAATGAGATTATTTAAGACTTTTATATTATCAATTGTCCTTCTTCTGTTGGGACTGATAAATACCTCTTACAGCCAAGGCTTGTATTTATCAGTCGGTGGAGATTACTTTATTCCCACTGTGAATTTTGACAAATTTACAGAAAATTCACCTGGGGTAAATAT
>JBHADY010000140.1:0-4005 GCA_041855325.1 Ignavibacteriota bacterium | reverse complement strand
GTCTATTAGTAGCTTCATCAGCTTAGGAACTAACTCTAAACTTGTATCGTTGGAGAATTTAATAATTAGCGGTAAGTTCCTTGTTCTATTAGAGATAAACTTATTCGAGATGCGTTCTAAACGCTTCACGAGTAGCTTATCTAAACCGCTATCATCGATGTCGCACTGATGAGGCACATTCGGGCAGCTCTCGTTTATTTCTATGAAATCAGCCTGAGTATCTTGGAATATCCTCAGTCCATCGATAACCCCTTGAACAGCCACACTTGGCTCTTCGCTTGGGTCTGGACTAATGCTCACACCTATGGGGCAACCGTCCTTCTTATCGATGTTCTGCAACTTGCGAGCAAGCGATTCGAAGCCATAATTCGGCAAGCCCATCCAATTAGAGGCGGATTCAGAAACAGGATAAGAGATAAACGGGTGCTTCACTCCATTTTTGATATTCCCTTCTCGTTTGTTCGCGGTGGCAGTCCCGCAGAGGAAAGCCCCAGCCCCTTGGTGATACACAGTATTATAGCCTTCGCCATATTTATACATTCCCGCTGCATTAAAAAGCGGAGTATTAAACTTTATGCCCCATAGCACTTTGCTTTTGCTTGTAGGTATTTCCTTCTTTCCGTCGAAGGATTCCGCAGCGAGTGCATTCAGGAAGAACTTTCGAGTAAGGGAGTACATATGAACTCCGAATTTCGGGAAGTTATTGATAATTAATGGTCTTAATCTATAGTCTACTTTTGCTAATAATTCGCAGATAGTCATATATTAATATTGTATTGTAGCTAAAATTGAGTTAAAAAGAATATCTATTTCCTCTTTTGTGGGCAATTGCTTACCCCTAAAGGTCATAGGAAGGAGCGAGTACTCATAGTAGTTTCCGGAGTTGGACACAAACACAGCCGAATGGCACGGCTCCGAGCTGGAACTTGCATAATAAGAATACTTACCGAACTCCAGCGGTCCGAGCATAATCTTCTGTGTATTGCCTACTTGCTTTAAGCTTCCAGCGGACTTCTGCATCTTCTTATCATAGAATATGCGTGCCAAGCCAATAACGCCCTCTCTTCGCACAATTTCCAAAGTTTCAGGGCTTGGGTTTAGCTTCGTAAAGACTGCAGCCATAGTGTAATCCGGGCTAACCGCTGTAGCGAAAATATCCTCAGAAGTTTGATCCAATATGTTAATAAAGAACCAATCCTGTGGCAGGAAGGCTATCATATCACCACTATGCGAACGCACAATTTCGTCGCTCATACTCATCTGTGGCTTCGGGCTTAGGTTAATTACTTGTTTGCCTGTTTCCACCTCTATCATATCGTTTTTAACGACTATACACGACGACAGAAGCACTGCCAAGAGAGCTAATAATATACTATTTTTCAGATTCATCAAATTCTAATAACTTACATTTAATGTAACGCAAAATTAAGTAAAATATCCGTATTAGGCAAAAGCTTAAAAGATTTTCCTACGGAAGTGGCAATATGGTTTGGTGCCTTTTTTCGTATAATAATCTTGGTGATAATCCTCTGCTTCGTAGAATTTCGTATCTTTGAAGAGCTTGGTCGCTATCTTTAGCCCCTTATCTTCCAGTATTTTAATGAGCTTAAGCGCTATTTCCTTCTGTTCAACTGTATTATAGAAAATAGCAGAGTGGTATTGCTCGCCTATGTCTGGACCTTGCCCATTCGCTTGCGTTGGATCGTGAATTTCAAAGAAATAGCGTGCTAATTCCTCGTAGCTCACCACTTCGGGATTAAAGAAAATCTCCACAGCTTCCAAATGCCCGGTATTGCCCTTGCACACTTGTTCGTATGTTGGGTCTTCCACAGAGCCGCCTATGTACCCGCATTTGATGGATTCAATTCCATCTAACTTGCGAAATAGAGCTTCTACTCCCCAGAAGCAACCAGCAGCGAATACTGCTTTATGTGATGTAGCGGGAATCTCGCGTGGCACGAAGTCTATGGATAGAGAATTCACGCAGTGGCGCACGTTCTTCTTGGTTAGACGTTCCCCTTCAAATACATGTCCTAAGTGTCCGCCACATTTCTTGCACACAATTTCAGTACGGCGACCATCTGCATCAGGAACGCGTTTCACCGCATCAGGAAGCTCATCATCGAATGAGGGCCAGCCACAGTGCGAATTGAACTTATCATCAGATGAGTACAGCTCGGCGCGACAATTCTTGCATACGAAAGTCCCCTTCTCGCTGAAGTTATTATACTTTCCGGAGTATGGGGCTTCAGTTGCTTTATGTAAGATGATTCTCTCTTCATCAGGAGTTAGGTTTGGATTTATCTTTTCTACCATATTGTTTTCTTGTTTTGAGTTATGTGATTGGCAAGCTGTGTGGGACATCAGCATTGCAATAAATATTATACTTATAATTATTAGCTTTTTCATATACTTAACTTTCAATTAAGGCATAGTAATAATAGGAAGCTTCGGAGTATCGGAGTCATTCTGCTTTATCTCTGCATCTTCAAATAGAAGATCGGGCACAGCAACGCTTACTGTGGCATATCTGTTAGAATATGAAATACCCGAATTGCTTTCTGCCTGCATAAGCAAGTTATGCACGTAAGTATCTTTACTGCAAAGAATTATATCCTTAAAGGACTGAGCAGACATCTTGCCAAGCTCCGCACCAGTGATAAGCTCTTCGCGACCATCCGGGAATACCTTATATGCCTCAAGTACAGGCATCATTTGGTTAAAACGTGGTTCGACTAAACCATAAGATAAAGAATAAATCAAAGTCATAAAGATATTAGGATTAGTAATTTTCTTAATCACTATGCCATAAGGCAATTGTCTATCTTTGCATAAGCTAATCATCTTATTTTTAAGGTCTTTATAGGACTTAGCGTGGGATTTATTCGCCTCTATTATCACATTGGATAGCGCAATTCCACCCTTCCTATAATGCCCATTAGATTCCTTTATTCTCTTAGTCGGAACGCGGGAGCTAAGCAGCGTCTTAAGGTAACCATCTTTAATTATATCAAGTTGCTTTGCTTTCACGCCTTCTTCATCATACTTATATGTGCCAACTAATTGAGTATTATGATACTTAGTCATCTCTGGAGCTATCTTAACACTCATAAATTCTGGCAATACCCTTCCGCCTACTTTATTCTGGAATGCAGTGAATCTCTCATCTCCAGAGCCACCCATATCAGAAATGGGTTGGCGCTTAGCAGCTAAGTTTGGAAGGAATACCTGAGAGAATATCTCTGCCGCAGCCTGTCCTGTGAATATCACCGGACCAGAATATGAATCCTCCAGCGGCTCCAAAGTAGCAGCTTTAGTGAGATTATTAATAATCATCTGATTCGCACGAAGGAGTGAATCTCTGCTTGGCAAGTGCTTAGTTTCAAAGGAGTAAGTAGCATAGCTATCGAATATAGGAAAGCCATCTTTGCCCTGCATAAAAGCACCAAACTCTATACCGCACATAGTTTCATCTCGCACGAACTCAGAGCCTTCGCTATTCATATAGTATATTCTTTCCGGAGTGTATTCGAAAGTCGCATCTCCTTGGAAAAGCTTAGCATTAGCGTATTGAGCTGAGATATCCTTGCATAGAGCTTCATACTTACTAATATCCACATTCTCCCAAACGAGAGTATCAATAAACTTGCTCGGTTTCATCATAGAGAAATCAGCCGAAGTGTCCTTAATCACCTTGTTCTTAATTGCGGATTTCTTCTTTGCTAAGTCTTCCACAGCGCTTTTATATGCAGCGTCTGTAGCAAGCCAAAGCTCACGCCTTAGGGTTTGATAGTCCAAGTTCAGCGGAATACTGCGATTCACGAAACGCTCCTCGTCATCGCCACTTCCGAAGAAGAAAGAGCCTATATTTAGATAATTTGTATTATCGAAAGTGTAATCGCCCACACGCACGCGCACCGTAAGAGAAATTGATTCCCTTGTATCGCTGCTCATCAGCGCTCCCATAGAAGCACGCACTGAGTACGGCTTAGTAACGCGAACAAT
>JBHADY010000139.1:0-4088 GCA_041855325.1 Ignavibacteriota bacterium | reverse complement strand
GTTCTGCTGCCTATTTTGTTGATTTCTGTTGTTATTATTTTTGTTGAACCTATTTTGCTGGTTTGGGTTCTGATTTTTATTCTTTTGGAAGTTCCTATTTTGTTGGTTCTTTCCTTTTTGATTAGGCTTTCCTTTTCTGTCTTTTTTCTTATTCGGATTATTTTTTTCAGCTTGTCTTCTTTCGCGAGCTTCTTTTGCGCTTTTGCTTTTTGTTCGCGTTTGATGTGCTGTTCGCCTATTCTTCTTTTTTTCTTAAAGTACCAATCGGTAACTTCGTCAATTTTTTCTATCCATTCATCTGGATAGATAAACACTTGGAAAACTTTTCCTTCTTCGTCTTGTTCTACTTTTTCTGGATCTTTTCCTGTGGCAGCTAAGTACTTTTCGTGAGTCCAATATGCAATTTTGCGTAGGTCGTTTCTACTGTAGACGAAATCTCTGTCGTTCAGTCGAGAATATATAGTTGCTGGCATATTATAAGTATGTGATTAAATTAATATATTAATAATGTTATTTATTTATCTTATGATATACGCAAATAGCGTGCATTTGTGTATAAAAAAACATAGTCAAATAGTCGTAATGTCAAACACTCAAGAAATTACTCGTTTGAGTCTATCATAATTTCACATTTAATATTTTTCTCTTTTGTAGTAATCTTTGCTAAGCTTGTTTCATCTCTCTTTCCATAAGCGTACGAGGAGTAGTCATTAATTACTACAATTCTATCGGAACATCTAAAATCCACTTTTATGGTTTTACTACCTCGTACTGCACACAGTGACGAGTTAGTTATTTCATTATTGTTATTTTTTATAATAATATTTTTTGGCAGATAGAAGTTTATATTTTTTTCTTGGCTTATATCAAGAGAATCCTCTATTATGATTCTATCCTCTTCGAATATAATGGTGCGAATGCAGGGCTTGCCGTATGCTTTGTGCTGAGCGGAAATGCTATTTTCATTTATGCTTAGGATTTTCCCAGTACCTTTGTTATTTGCCAGCCAGAAGAGATCATCGTGGCTGTTGGTGCGCCAGTCATTTTGTTCCATATTTGCTATGGCGAGGGTATTGTGCATTTCAGTGGAGCGGAATTTATTCCTAATCGCCGGCGATGCAGTGTAAGTATATGTGCCATTATCGATTAGCACGTCTTCGCCATTTACTTTGAGCAAAAGTGAGAGCTGGTCATTATGGGTGTGCCCGCCCTTGCCGAATTGCCCTATTTTTCCGCATCTAAATGCAGCAGTATAGTTCGTTTTTGTGAATAGATACAATCCGAAGTCGCGGAAGTGATTATTTGTTTTCAGCAATTTTGGCACTATATTTTGATTATTTCGTGCGAAGAAACAGGCAATTGGTAATTCCTTCTGCGGAGTAGTTACGAGGAATGATATGGATTGCAGTAAATCACTGTAGATATTATAGTTATGGCTAATATCATAATTCTCATTAGTAGAGTAGTGGTATCTCGGACATAGCTTTAGGAACTTTCCGCTATCATTATCGCCTATGTTCCAAGTGGAGTTATTGATTATGTTCGCGTACGAAAAAGTGATGATATTATTCAGTCTATCCTGTATTTTTTTCGATATTTTAGCCTTCCAATTGCTAACGGTTAGGTGTTTATTATTTGCCTGCGCGAATAAGTTAGCCAAGTGCTTTTCAGGTAAAGTATTTAGAGCGAGCAAGGCGTATGTTATCATCTCGAATGCAAAGTAATGATAGGACATAGACCCCTCGAAGTTAGAGCCATCGCGATTAAACTGATGCAGTATTTCCTTAAATAGCTCGGACACAGCCATAGAGAGGTAATCCAAGTTCTCGCGTATACTTTGCATCATTATACAAGTGATAACAAGGGAGCATATACTCGCCAAATAGTGGTTTCCACGCATTCCGCCAGCCCATTCTAAGTTCTCCACGCTATGAACTATGTGCGATTGAATCGCATTCAGCAGTATATTGCGGAAGTTGGAATCAAACTGAACGCCCGCATCTTCAAATAGCTGAAAGGACACAGCAAGACTGAGCATACGAATGGACACGTCCATAGTGCATTTCCACTGTATGCCGAAGTGCCGCGGGTTAGAGGCAATGAAGTCCAGCACTTGATGCTTATATTCATTAAGTAATCGGGTGCTATCTATGCTTAATTTGCCCTCGCTGGCAAGTTTATAAGCAATAGGGAATAGAGTAATATGTTGTAATCTTCCCAGCTCCCAAGGGACTTTCACATCGCTGCCGGCATCGCTGCCATAGCTTAGATTATGCGTTGGCTTAAGCTCGCTCCATCTGTAGCCGGAGATGAAATCACGCTGCCAATCAATTAGCTCATACTCCTCTGGAAGTAGAGATATTAGCTCACGGGCGTAATCTCTATTCTTTTTATTAATGTTATTGTCTATGTATTCGAGTTTAGATTTATACTGCAGTTTGCTGTCGTATTTGCCTATTACTTGGGACTTATCAATACTTAGAAAGCCGGGATAATCTCCCGTGTGCGATACCTTCACACTGCCGGAACCGAGCAAGTCAAACTTATGCGATAGAATATTATTCATCGCATTTTCAATTTGCGGAATAGCCCGCGCGAAAGCCTCTGCAAATGGTAATTTAAAGACAGATACCAGCTGCACATCGCTAAGATTCTTCTTGGAGAAAGTGCAATTATATGCTATATGAGAATTTAATTGTCTTTTCTTTATTTTATTAAATGGTATTTCGCTAATTTTGCTTGCCAAAATATATGGCGAAATACTGAATAGCCTGCGTATCTTGTATAAATCTTGCATTTAATCTAAGGTAAAACAGCAATTTTTAAGTAAAAAATAAGTCTACTAAGGTACTTAAAAGGATACAAATATACCTATTTTGTTATAAATTCTAGCTATTTTGTCAACATTCAGCAAAATATGATGATAAAGGATCTAAACTATCTGTTAATCTCTCATAGCCTTGATTTAAGCGATTATGAGATAATCATTCGTCAGCGTGGGACTTATGAGTATTCAGCTTATTCGCCTCAGCTGAACTATATGGCGAAAGCAAAGGATTTGCTCACGGCTAAGTCATTGCTGATTAAGAGGATCAACCAGCACATACGCCACTTAATGGAAAACCCACATCTAATAGAAGAGTATAATAGGAAAATGGAAGAATACCGACGTCAGAACGAGGACTTCATCGCTGCTAACCTGAAAAGTGCTGCGAATAAGCATCATCCTGTCTCAGCTGAAAATGCGCTTTCTACCGTTCCTCTCGAACTCGACGATGCACTCGGAGTAGATAAGCCTTTCGATGAGAACTTCGCTATAAATGAGGATATACCATTAAACGAAAATAGCATACCTTACGATGAAAGTATAGACTATACTCAGCTTCCAGAAACGGACGAGGCAAATAAACTTGATATGAATGATATAATGGGCTTGCTTAAATGACAACACTGCAAATGATGTTTAAAGACCTGCAAAGGATTATGCTCCACTGGTGGGCGCGCTTAGCAGTATTTTTACTTTTATTCACTGCTTTTGGAACGATCTTCAGTTTCATTTTCCCGAATAATGAATTGTTTCTCTATGGCTATTTAGTCGCGGTATTCCTATTTGCGAGCTTAGCCTTGGAGGGAATGCGCCTTCATAATAAGCCGTATTTATTCGGTGTGATGTTCAACTCATTTACCTTGCGGGAGTGGCTATTCGGCTTTGCTATCGCGGCTAGTAATATTGGGATAATACTGCTATTCGCGAGTATGTCGTATCCCGGAGAGATTAGCTTCGAGTTCGAGATGGATACCCGCGTGCAGATATTCTTCGTTAATGTGCTGCTGGCTGCTTCATTCGAAGAGCTGTTGTTCCGCGGTGTGATATTCCAAACATTCTTCGAGCGCTTCGGCAAGTATATCACAGTGCTGATATTCTCCATTATTTTTGCTTCGCTTCATTTGATTGAATACGCTTCTGTGTTATTCACGATTAACATATTCTTAGCCTCTGTGCTTATGTCTATAATGTATCTGCAGACGCGTTCTCTGTGGTTGCCTATATCTTACCACTACTTCTGGAACTTACTGCAGTCGCTATT
>JBHADY010000138.1:0-13440 GCA_041855325.1 Ignavibacteriota bacterium | reverse complement strand
TATAACAGAAAAAGGAAGCAACGAATATTTAATCTCCTTAATGATAGAAGAGCCTTGCGAAGTGGGCGCTACGGTATCATTTAAGATAAATACAAAAGCTAAAGGTAAGTTTATCGTAAGACTGAAAGTCCCTGAATTAAAAGACCAAGACCCACGCAATAGAAACTTGCAGATACCTGTATATGCACGCTTCGAGAACTTAACAGGCGAGGACATAAAGATACTAACTGATATAGAATTCGACTTAAGGCTGAACGCAACTATGTACTATGCAAATAGAATAAGCAATGGAGAAATCACCAGCAGCATAGATGGAAGCGACAGAGTGCTAAGCATTAAATTGAAGGATATACCTGCAGATCCAGAAGAAAAAGTAATATGCACTATACTTGGCTCTGCCCTCTTGGGAGATGACGATAGCACAGCTATTACTTTCGACAATATTAAATTCTCAATTGATAAGATGATAAGTGAATTAGACACCACTAACGGCAGCTTGAAGTATATCATCTGCGAAGAAGGTGGCGATAGATTAATACACTACAAAGAACCGCTGAGTATGAAGATTAGTCCTAACCCAGCAAGCGACGTGCTCCAGCTCGAGCTTACTGCCTTTGAAATGGGCAAGCACACAGTGGAATTGGTGAATCCTCTCGGCGAGAGCGAAAGCATAGTGGCATTTGATTATGACCCAGCTTCTCCTCAAGTAGTTAATGCCAGCATAGGCTTAAGTAACTATGCAAATGGCACTTACTTATTGATATTCAGAGGACCAAATAGATTAATCACTAAGCAGCTTATAATAATAAAATAGAGGAAATAAAGATGAAAAAGAGTATATTAATATATATTCTAAGCATAGTGTTTGCCTTCGGCGTGCAAGCACAAGAAAGCACTAACTATAATAAGTACTTTCACTTTGGTGGCTATTTGCACTACTTGATGAATACGCACTCAGCAGAGTTCTCCACTCTTTCTGATTGCAAGTCGTGCAATCCGGGCTTCTCTGGGGGCTTTGGTAATGGCTTTGCCTTCGGGGGATTAATCGAATTTCCTCTGAATCAAAACAACTTAACTCTCGGACTGCGTTTGGGCTATTCAATGCGCAATAGCGACTTTTTCCAAGAGGAAAAGATAGGAAATGCAATAAGCAAAGGAATAAATGCTCCAAATGTTACTGATATTCGCGTGGAGCATTCACTTTTGGCTAATCTGGCTACATTAGATATAGAGCCGAATATTAACTATACTATTTGGCAGAACTTACGTCTATCCTTAGGCTTAAAAGGTGCTATGCTGCTTAGCAAGACCTTCAGCCAGAAGGAGACTATCATTTCCCCTTCGGACATAGTGTTCGATGATACTAAGACCATAGAGCGAAATAAATACACGGATATGGAAATAAGCAATGCATCGCCTTTCCTTACTTTCCTTGTTCCTGCGATTTCTTATGATTTCCGCTTTGGTAATGGCTTTGCCATCTCCCCAGAAGCAAGATTCGAGCTTCCTATATATGATATGGTGGATGTAGGCTGGAAGCCAATGGCATTTAACTTTGGCGTGGCTGTGCGTATGCCGTATATTCCTAAGAAGGGTACTCGTATTAATGAGATTATCAATAGCGATACTATCACCGTGCAGGGCAATGAAATCTTAGCACACGATGTAATTGAATTCATCTCTTCTGACACAGTGGAAACTATGGAAAAAACCGAAGAGAGCTTCATCTATAATAGGAATATAACTCAGCACTATAAACGCATACTACCTAAGGAAGATAATGCCGTGCCGAATACATCGCTGACTATTTATCCGGTTGATAACTTCGGCAATAGGATAAATGCTAGCGGTGCAGTGCAAGTAATAATCGAAGAAATCGAAACCGAAGAGAGCTTCCCTCTCCTGCCACAGATATTCTTCCCGCAGAATAGTAGCGATCTATCCGAAACTCGTATGAATATGCTATCAAGCTCTGCGGTGAGTGCTTTCGACGAGCAAGAACTAGAATGGAACACTATGGACATATACTATAACCTGCTGAATATCATAGGCTATAGAATGACGAAAGAAGCAAATGCTAAGCTGGAAATTATTGGTTGCAATAATGGAATAGACGAAGAAAAGAATAACACTGCACTCTCCAAAGCAAGAGCTGAAGTCGTGCGCGATTACCTGAAGAATACTTGGGGAATTGCCGGAAATAGACTAATCGTGAAGAGCAGAAACCTGCCAGAAAAAGCCTCTAATAACGCGACTGAAGACGGAAACGAAGAAAACCGCAGAGTGGATCTATTCTCTTCTAACTCTAAGATACTTAAGCCAGTTACTTTAAGCGAGATACATAAAACGGCTAACCCGCCGACTCTTCGCATACTAACATCAGTGGAAAGCGATAGACCTTTAGAAGAGGCTATGTTAGAAATTGAACAAAATGGCACAGAAATTCGCAAATATCTGCTTATGAAAGACAATGAACAGGTGGATTGGGAAGTTGAATCTAAGCCTATACCTACTTTAGAAGAGCCGGTGAATATACACCTAACTGCAAAAGGAAAGAATGGAAAAGTAGGAAAAACTACTAAATCCGTAAATATAGAACAGCGTACTATCAAAAAGAAGAAGTTCGAAATGCTGGACGATAAACGCGTGGAACGCTATTCGCTCATACTCTTTAACTTCAATACGACTAATATCACAGAGCAACACCGCGAATCAATTAAGATGGTGAATAGTCGCATTAGCCCCGAATCGAAAGTGCAGATTATCGGCTATACTGATAGAATTGGTAATCCAGAGTATAATATGCAGCTCTCTCGCGACAGAGCAAGCAATGTTGCGAAGCTAGTTAATTCTAAAGCGGAGAATATCACTATTATCGGCAATGGCGGCGAAGTATTCCCTTATGACAATAACCTGCCTGAGGGAAGAAGCTATAACCGTACTGTGAGAATCACCGTGGAAACTCCAATCGAACATAAATAAATTAACAAGTTATAACAAGAAAGGAAGGGCGAAAGTCCTTCCTTTTTTTCTATAAATTTCATTACAATATATATGCCCTATTTTCGTCGATTTTCGCGTATGATACGAGAAAAGAATATCACCGAATTAGAGTTATTAGCTCCCGCAAAAAATGCAGACTTCGGCATCGCTGCTATCAAAGCAGGTGCTGATGCCGTCTACATTGGTGCTGAGCAATTTGGCGCTCGTGCTGCCGCTGGAAATTCCCTTTCCGAGATTACTCGACTCGTGGAATTTGCCCACCAATACTATGCCCGCGTTTATGTGGTGGTGAATACCATAATCTATGAAAATGAGCTCTCTCAGGTGGAAAGCCTGATTCACTCCCTATATAAAATAGGAGTTGATGCTATTATCATACAAGACTTGGGCATTCTAAAGATGAATATCCCGCCTATTCCGATTTTCGCCAGTACGCAGACTAATAACTATGACCTCGAACGCATTAAGTTCATTGATTCCCTCGGAGTGGATAGAATCATCTTGGCACGCGAGCTCAGCCTCGAGCAGATAGATACCATTCGCCAGCACACGAGAGCCGATTTAGAGGCTTTCATTTATGGTGCTTTGTGTGTTTCGCTGAGCGGTCAGTGCTATATGAGTGCCGAATCCTGCGGTCGCAGTGCTAACCGCGGGGAATGCTCGCAAATGTGCCGACACCAATTCACACTAAAGCAAGAAGACGGAAAGGTAATAGAAAAAGATAAATACCTACTCTCGCTTAAAGACTTAAACTTAGAGAATTACCTTAAGTCATTGATTAAATCAGGGGTTACTTCATTCAAGATTGAAGGCAGACTGAAGGATATCTCATACATAACTAACTCCGTGGCGCACTTCCGACTGAAGTTAGACGATGCCATTCGCCTGCTGAATCTCAAAGAAAAACGCTATAAGAAGCAGTCCTCCGGAGAGTCTATTCATCATTTTATTCCGGACTTATCCCGCACCTTTAGTCGCGGAACCACGAACTACTTCATCGATAGCATTAAGCTGAAGAATAGGAAGATGTCCACTTTCGACACACAAAAGTCCATAGGCAAGCTGATAGGCACTGTGTGCGAGGCATCTGGCAGAGCGATTATCATAGATAATAGTGAGCAAATCAACAATAACGATGGCTTGTGCTACTATGACGAAAAAGGCACTCTGCAGGGGTTCAGCGTGAATAGCGTTAGCGACGCAAGCCACAGCAAGAGCAAAGGCAATATGCAGGACTTTGGCGTGAATAAGTATGGCAAAACTAAGATAATAGCCAACAAGAATCTGAAGAGCATAAAGCGTGGCACTAAGCTATACAGAAACGACGACGTCGAGTTCGAGAAAATTATGAAGAATAAGCCCTGCGATAGAGTTCTGCGAGTGGATATCTCCATAGCCGATCAAGAAGGAAAACTCATCTTCACCGCGAAAGGCGAAGACAATAATATCAGCACATATAGCTACTCTCCTGCTACTGACGAGCAGCGTAATCCTCTGAATTTCGATACTATAGAAAAGCAGCTGCGAAAGACTGGTAATACTATATTTGAAGTGGGAAAAGTCATTATACCACAAGGGCTTAAGCTTGCTTGTTCCATTGCCGAGCTGAATCAAATTCGCCGTGAGCTACTTGATACCCTGCTCGAAAAACGCAGAGAAAACTATCCGCAGCTTCACAGACAGAATACACCTATCAAATACGAAGGCAAACTACGAGAAGATGAAATACTGAACATCGCGAACTCCCTCTCCAAAAAGCTATACACAGAGGTGCTGGGCGAGAACTTGCATCATCAATTAGCTCCAGAGGTAAGCAAAGATTTCTCCGAAATCCCGCTTATGACCACTTGTTACTGCATTAAGCGAGAGCTGGGAGTATGCCCTAAGGACAACAAGAAAGGCAATAAGGAAAAGTATCTCTATCTGCAGGATAATCAGAATAAGTACAAAGTGCAATTCGATTGCGCAAACTGCAGAAATTTAATCTATAAGCAATAGGCTTTGCCTATTGCGTGAAAAGTTAAAAATGAAAAACGAATGTAGAAAATAGGCAAAGCCTATTTTCTTATTAGTCTATTTGATAATCGCTATTGCGATTATCTGACCACAATTCTTAACTCTTAATTCTTAATTCAATAAAAGAAAAAAGGCAAGCTAATTATAGCTTGCCATTTTCTTTATATATCATAAGTATTCGAGTAATATGTGATTTTTCGGCACTCTTTCGCCTTCTTTCACGCGTATTTTCTTGATAACACCAGTCATTGGGGCAGATATAGTGTTTTTCATTTTCATCGCTTCCAATACGAGCAACGGTGTTCCTTCCCTTACGTTTTCGCCTTCGCGCACATTGATTTTGAAAATAGTGCCGGGAATGAAGGATAGCAACTTTTTGGGGTCTGGGTCTTCGTATTTGGTTCTATTTTTGAACTTTTCGGAGATCCTTGTTTCGTATTTAGTATCGTCAATTATTAGTATATTATTTTCCATATCTATTAGAACGGTGGGATACCGTGTTTCTTTTGTGGAACATTATCTAATTTATCTTGAGATATTTCAATTGAATGAGCGATATAAGCGCGAGTTTCTTCTGGCTTAATCACTGCGTCTATGTATCCATTAGCAGCAGCTACGTATGGGTTAGCGAACTTATCAGTGTATTCTTTCACTTTGAGTTTGCGCATTTCGTCTGGGTTCTTTGCGCTGGTGATTTCCTTGCGGAAGATGATATTCGCAGCGCCTTCTGGTCCCATAACGGCAATTTCCGCGCTGGGCCAAGCGAATACGAAGTCTGCACCCAAGTGACGAGAGCACATCGCGATGTATCCGCCACCGTATGCCTTGCGGAGAACTACTGTAATTTTAGGAACAGTTGCTTCGCTGTAAGCATAGAGTAGTTTCGCGCCGTGCCTGATAACGCCAGCGTGTTCTTGATCCACACCCGGTAGGTAACCAGGGAGATCCACGAAAGTTACGAGTGGAATATTGAATGAATCGCAATAGCGAATGAAGCGAGCTGCTTTATCGGAAGAATCCACATCGAGAACGCCTGCCATTACGAGTGGTTGGTTGCCCACAACGCCCACGGTGTCGCCATTAATTCTGATGAAGCCGATAACAATGTTCGCAGCCCAAAGTTCTTGGATTTCCAAGAAATCGCCATCGTCTGCCACAGCTTTAATAACGTCTCTAATGTCGTATGGTTGTGATGGATCTTGTGGCATAATATCAGCAATATTGTAATTGCTCATATTGCTCTTAGCAGCGAACTTCTTAGCTTTGCGTCTGTTGCTCCACGGAATGAAAGTAGATAATCTCTTAATTTGGTCAAAGCATTCCATTTCGTCTTTTGCGAAGAAATGGGCATTACCAGTAACGGAAGCGTGAATGCGTGCACCGCCCAAGTTTTCCATAGAGATTTCCTCGCCAAGCACTGATTTTACCACTTCCGGACCAGTGATGAACATCTTAGAAATATTATCCACCACGAAAACGAAGTCAGTAAGAGCCGGAGAATACACAGCGCCGCCAGCGCAAGGACCAAGTATAACAGAGATTTGTGGAATAACACCTGAAGCGCGTGTATTGCGATAGAATATCTCGCCGTATCCCGCCAGGGAGTTCACGCCTTCTTGTATTCTCGCACCGCCGGAGTCGTTAATGCCAATGATAGGCACACCGAGCTTAATCGCGTGATCCATGATTTTCGTAATTTTGCGAGCGTGCATTAAGCCGAGGGAGCCACCTGCTACGGTGAAATCCTGAGCATAAATACACACTGGATGACCGAAAATAGTACCAGTACCGGTGATAACGCCATCAGCTGGAAGTTCTTTGTTGTTCATTCCGAAATCTTCGCATTTATGCTCTACGAACATATCATACTCATAGAATGAACCTTCATCTAATATAGCATTAATTCTTTCGCGTGCAGTCATCTTGCCCATTGCGAGCTGTTTTTTTACTGCATCTTCGCCACCGCCTTCGGTAACTTTTTTCTTTTTAGTAAGAAAGTCAAATAACCTCGAAGCTATAGACATATTTTACCTCTTTCTTAAAAAATAAATATTAGTAGAGAGTACAAACGAATTAACTATATTTTAATTATTTATTTTTGGAAAAAAAATCACCAAACAAACTTAAAATGATAAACTCTGTTCTCCACAGAAAACTGCAAAACATACATTCCATAAGGCAAACCCTGTGGTTCTAGCTTAAGGTTATCCCCGTTATAAGAGAATACTCTTTCTCCCATTGTGTTGTATATTTCGCATTTAAATGTTCTATCAGCAGTGCCATCAATAGTGATGAATGGCTTATCCACGTATATTTTCACGGGATTATCGTTTTGGGCTACGCTATTTGTTTTCTTTGCTACTATCACTTTCAGCTAGTGCGGCTTCACCTTGATTTTATTATCTTGTATTGTATCATCTATGCGACGGTAGTTCACCTTATCGGGTTCGTCGGCAGAGTTATAATCAAGGTAATGGGCAGAAGCTAGCTCATAGACTTCGTAATTATCGAAGTACTTAGTTATCTCGAAGTCCAGCTCTACATTGGCAGATTGCTTAGGCGAGCGGTTCATCAAATACAAATAGCGATTAAGCGAATCAGCCGTATAATGCGCTTGAGCAAAAAGCTGAATACCGCTGAGCATTAATAAGCTAAGAAGTAATATTCTTTTCATTCGATTACCTTTGTTTTATTTATAAATACAGTATTATCTACTTTAACTTTAAAGAGACCCCCAGCCCTATAGTATTGCCTATATGAGGACGAATCTGCATAGAAACGTCATCGCTCACGTCAAAGTCGAAGAGGTGCGCTCCCACGTATGCATCAATAGCAGAGACTATATATACCCCCGCGAGAACGAATATCGCTTGGTCGCGGTTATCCCTATATACTTCCCTTTGGCGTTTGAATAAATCGTGGCGAGAGGAGTTTTCATTCTCTGGGCTTTCAGCGAGGAAATCTTCTATTTCCTTCACTTTATCGCTGTATTTTATGTGGTTATTCACGGCGATGTATGCGCTGGCTATCATCCCACCAGTGAAGAGAGGTATCTTCCAATAAGACTCCACATAGTACTGTCCCCAGCCGGGTAGAACCAAACTGCGATAGACAGCACCCATAGGAGATTTACTCATTTTCCCTTTGCTGGCTGAAGCTGAGCTATCAGCAATAAATGAACCGCCTTCCTTAGAGCATAAGGAAGGCAGATTCATTAGCATAATCGCTAAAGTTATTATTATTTTAATCAACTTCATTGAAATTGGTAATTTATAGTAATTACATATTCTGAGTCTATTATGCTAAGATACTTATTATAAAGTAATTGTCTCGTTAATATCCATTACTTTGCATTTATAGTTCAAAGCCTCAACTTTGTTCTTAAATTCCTGTGGATTTACCTCTATCACAGGGAAAGTATTATAGTGCATAGGCACTACCATTTTCGGATTCACGAATTGCGTAGCTTTCACTGCATCATCTATTCCCATAGTGAAGTTATCACCAATGGGGGCGAGCATTAGGTCTATCGCGTTCATCTCTCCAATTAGCTTCATATCGTAAAATAGGCCAGTATCACCGCAATGATATATATTCTTTCCGTCTATTGATAGGACAACTCCCGTTGGGGCACCTATGCAATTTCCTTCTCCGTCCGAGGAACCGTGATGAGCAATAGTCAGCTTTACTCTTCCGAATGGGAAGTTAAATCCACCGCCTATGTGCATATTATGCACTTTAATTCCGTATTTAGCGAGGTAATTCGCAAGTTCGTTATTCGCAATTACCAATGCATCATTTTGCTTGGCAAGCTCTATAGCATCGCCTAAGTGGTCGCCGTGTGCGTGCGTAACGATTATGTAATTGCACTTTATATCTTTCGCATCAGCTTTCGCTACTGGATTTCCAGTAATGAAAGGATCGATAGCAATGGAGAAATCGCCACTTTCAACTATAAAGGCTGAGTGCCCAAAATACTTAATATTTACCATATAAATCCTTATTTTTGTTTAAAACTCTTACATTCTTTATTGGACTACAAATTACTATTTTTTTTGCTTATTTGCAACAAAAAGTGAAAGCTATCGCTTTCAGTTTTCACTTACGACTCTCTTGTGCTCAGCGATGGCGAGCTTTGCAGCAAGATGAGCATATATGAGATTAGTATTTGCCTGTAACCAAGAAAGTTGAGAGTTCAAAATGTCCGCCATAGATACTTTCCCCTCTTGGTACGAGAAGCTCATTAAATCTAAGTTCTCTGTAGCTAATTGCATAGTCTCTTCGGCTGTGCGCACTTGCAGCAGGCTTTCACTTACCTTGGTTTTGCTTGCCATTAGCTCCTCGGTTATTCTATCTTTGATTATTCCGAGTTGCATTTTCTGAATATCGGTATTTACTTTGTTCATTTCATCAATATGCGAGCTTGCACCCCAACGATAAATTGGAATATTCACGTTTATTCCCGCAATAGGAGTGAAAGCAACACTCTGACCCAAGTACGGCGTGCCTGTGCTCCAGCCCGCCGAGGCAAAAGCATTCACCTTCGGCATATATTGGCTCATTGCGAGTATGCGTTCCTCTTCGCTCTTGCTTATCCTGATTTCAGCTTCTTGGTATTCGCTTCTTGCTTTTAAGACATCGTCTATTGCTATGTCGCTGATATTTTGATTTATCGAGTTAATCGGAGCGAGGCTATCCACGGGCGAATCAGGAGATTTACCCATTAGTATATTCAGCTTTTGCAGAGCAAGGGCATACTGCTGATGTGCCTTAGCAGTTTGCAGTTCGGTTTCCTTCTTACGAGTGGAAATCATCAGCAGATCTGTATATCCGATTGCCCCTTCTTCGTTTCTTGCTTTGATTAAGTCATATTGCTTTTGCACGATTTGCTCGAAGGCGCGGGCAACTTTCAATTCTGCAGCATAAGCAGATGCCTGCCAATACACCACTTGGCTTTGGTAGCGAATTTGGTCTTTCGTTAGCTCTATCATAAGCCGAGAGATAGCTTCATCGCTTTGGGCGATGTTCTGCCTTGCACTAAGAGCTCCACCCGTATATATGGGCTGTCCTATGCTTAGCATAGCCTGATATGAATATGGACGATACTGTCCCACTGGGGCATTCCAAGCGCCAAGCTCTCTAAGGTTGCTCATAGCTTCGCCATTTACATCAATTTGCGGAAAGAAAGCAGAGTTAGCTAACTTCACGGACTCGCTACTTGCGATATTCCTTAGCTTTTGCTGTTTTAGCAATAAGCTATAATCTTCCACTTTGCTTCGGTATTCCTCCGGGCTAAGATAAGCCTGAGCACTCGCATCTATAGCAAAGCAGAATAGCCCAACCATTGCAATAAATAATAGGCTACTTACTTTCATTGAATTATCTGTGTTAAATGTCTATTTCATAATGACTTACCTCCCTATTCTTTTATTCTATGTATAGCACAATATGCCACCGGCAAGACAAATAAAGTAAGTGCCGAAGCTACCAATAATCCACCCATTATCGTTGCAGCCATTCCTCCGAACATAGCATCAAATAGCAATGGGAGCATACCCAATATTGTCGTTCCGGAAGCCATTGCCACGGGGATAATCCTGCTCGTAGTAGCTGTGATAACCGCTTCATAAGGCGACTTTCCAGCAGCGGTTTCTATGTCTATTTGGTCAATCAGCACGATAGCATTTTTAATGTTCATTCCGATTAAGCCGAGCAATCCGAGAATAGCGAAGAAATCGAATGATTTGCCTAAGAAGAATAATCCCATCACTATTCCTATGAATATCAGCGGTAGCATTAGCAAGATGATAATAGGCTTTCGATATGTGCGGAATAGGAATAACAGAGTAACGAACATTAGGAAGAATGCCAAAGGCAGATTAGCCGCGAGTGCAGCATTGGATTCTGCTTGCCCAGCTTGCTCGCCGAATATCTTCATTTTATAGCCTTCGGGCAGTTCTATCTCCTGCACTTTTGCTAAAATGCGGTTAAAGGTTTCGGCAGCATTTTCGCCACGCATTGGGTCGGCTTGCGCCATCATCACGAATTGCCTATTGTATGTTTTCATAACAGGGAATTCATACTTAAAGTCGAAGTTATCAACCACTTGCTCTAAAGTAGTGGATTGTCCCGCTCCGAACACCGGCAGAGTACGCATATCATTGATTTTGAATGAATCTGCGTCGCTTCCTTTCAGCAGGATTGGCAGCACGAGGTCATCTTTTCTGAACTCACCCAGCACCATTCCACTTGTTCCGATTTGTATGCTTTGTGCCATATTTTGGCGTGTAATGCCGAGGGCTTGCGCTCTTTCTTGGCTGAATTCCGGCTTCCAAGTAGGGATTTTATTCCCCCAAGAGTTTCGTATATTGATAAGTTTTCCGTCCTTGTGCATTAGCTCTATTGCTTTATTTGTAAGCATTACTAATGTATCGGGGTCATTACCTATAAAGCCGAATTCTATAGCCGCATCCACAGCTGGGGAGAGCTTAAACAAAGTGGTGCGAGTGATAGCATCGGGATAGTTTTTCTTCATATAATTATCAAGGTCTTCTTCGCTTTGGGCTGTGTGTTCATCATCATTCAGCTCTACGAGTATATTAGCGAAATTGGCTTTTGGTCCAACGGAAGTAGATGCAAGGTAATATCTCAGCGGAGTGCTTCCGAGCGTAACGGAAACGCGCTTCACTTCCGGCTTAGAGAGCAGGTATTTCTCCACTTTTTCGATTTCTCGCTCCACTTCGCGTATGCTATAAGATTCTGGATAAAACACATCAGCGCGGTAATATGGTTTATCTAAAGATGGGAAGAAGTTCTGTGGCATTAGCCCCATAACAACTAATGAAGCTACCAACAGCACGACCATTCCCACTAAAGTAAGCGTTCTTCTGCGGATTAATGCCTTCAGTACATTGGAGAATTTATGATAGAAAGGCTTATCGTATGGGTCTTTTGCGTTTTCATCTGGAGTTGCCTTAAGAATGAAATTACCAAAAGTAGTAGTCTGAGTGAGAGCTAATATCCAGCTTAAGCCTAAGGAAATTGATAGCACCACGAAAAGTGGCTTCACTATCTCCGCAACCGAAGACGGAGCCAAGTACAATGGCAAGAACGAACACACGGCTATAAAAGTTGCACCGAGCAAGCCCCACTGCGGACCCGTCGCCCCATCAATGAGGGCTTTGCGTCTATCCACTCCGCGAGCTATTGCAATCTGTGCGTTATCGGTTACAACTATGGCGTTATCCACGAGCATACCCATTGCAATGATAAAACCAGCAAGCGATGTGCGGTTCAGACCAGTTCCCATAAACGACATAATGAGCAATGTGCCACCAATTGAGAATATAAGCGAAGAACCAATCAGCAAGCCCGCACGCAACCCCATAACAAGCATAATTATCACTATAACTATGAGAATGGATTCCACCAAGTTAATAATAAATCCATTATTCGCTTCGCGGGCTATGGTGCTTTCAGGATATATGCTGACTAATTCCAAGCCAATAGGCAAAAGCGGCATAATCTCTGCCAACTTCGCTTCGACTACTTCGCCTGTGCGCACTACGTCTTTCTGCGGGTCGCTGGACACACCTATACCAATAGCAGGCTTGCCATTCACACGCATAATATTGCCCGGAGGCTCTATATAGCCCTTTTCTATTGTGGCAATATCGCCCAAGCGTACTTTTCCGCTCTTAGTAGTGATTAGCTGATTCTTCAGCTCTTCTATGCTAGCATAAGCACCATTTGCTATTACTTTTAGCTGTTGCTTTCCGGCGGAGATTTCACCAGTGTTGATTATCTGATTCTGCGATTGAATCAGCCCGGCGAGCTGTTTCGGGTCTATGCCCATAGCACTTAGCTTGCTTATGGAAGCGAATATGTTTATCGCTTCGTTCTGCACACCATATAGAGTAACTTTGGTTACGCCTTCTGCGGTTACTAATTGAGTTTTCAGACGTTCTGCCCATTCGCGCATTTCGGCGTAGGAGAAGCCATCGTCAGCCACTAAGCTATAGTAAATACCGAATACATCTCCGAAGTCATCGGATACAATAGGAGTGGAAGCCCCGGCAGGGAGCTGTCCCTGTATGTTCAGCACTTTGCGACGTAATTCGTCCCACTTTTGCGGGATAACACTAGCTGGAAGTCCCGGATCCAGCTCTATAGTTATCTTTGATAGCCCATACATAGACTCGGCACGCACTTCTTTTGTATTGCTCATACTTTGAATTTCCCGCGAAATAGGCTCTGTTACGAGTTTAGCTACTTCGTGCGGCTCAGCACCGGGATAGCGTGTCATAATCACTGCGGATTTAATCACGAATGGCGCATCTTCCTTCTTTCCCAAACTTCCGAAGGAGAATATACCCCCGAAAAGCAAAAGAGCCAAGAAGAAATACACGATTTTGGTATTAT
>JBHADY010000137.1:0-24617 GCA_041855325.1 Ignavibacteriota bacterium | reverse complement strand
TATTAATGGGAGAGATAATAATGAATTTCAGAGGAACTACTTCTCTGAATACAATGGAAAAAAAGCAGATGCAATTAGAATTAAGATTGAATACTGGAAACAGAGGAAACTAATTACTGAAAATGAGTATTATTTCTTGCTTGCCACATTGTTAGAAAACATTGATAAAGTGGCAAATACAGCTTCTGTATATGCTGCCTATTTAAAGCATCTTAAGAAGTCAGCACAGAAAAAGTTTGCAATGATACCAGCTACATTTAGTTTAAGTGATAATAATCACTGTGTGTACAATGAAAAGGCTGAGGAATTAATTACTAAGATAAAAGGGAATATACTATACCTGGATCCTCCGTATAATAGTAGGCAGTATTCTACAAATTATCACATATTAGAGACTATAGCAAAATATGATAATCCAAAATTATATGGGAAAACAGGTCTGCGGGAGAATAATGATCAAAAATCTGTATTCTCGCAGAAAGGCAAAGCATTAAACAGTTTAATACACATTATTAATAATGCTGATGTGGATTACATATTCCTAAGTTATAATAATGAAGGTATTTTGGATATTAATGATATTCGCAAAGTAATGTCCGTGCGTGGCGAATACGGTTTATACACTACTGAATACACTCGTTTTAAATCAGACAAAACAGAAAATAGAAATCACAAAGCTGAAAGCGTAAAAGAATACTTGCACTATGTAATTTGTAATGGAAAAAAAAGTGTGGATTCTCACTCCACAATAAACTATAAGAATCCACATAGTAATGCGCAATATTCACTTTCTCTATAAACCAATAAATTTCATTAAACGCAAACAGCCACTTTTTCCCGAAAGAGAGAGTGGCTGTTGTGGTAAAGAAATACTTGTTTCCTACTTAAACCTATACTCATTCTTATGTGTCTTCGAATACCAGAGCATAAAAACTCCAAGTAAAATGAATGGAAGGCTGAGCCATTGTCCCATATGAAGAGCCATAGTTGTCTCGAATTCCACTTGCACGTCTTTAACGTATTCAATGAAGAAACGAGCAACGAACATACCAATCAAAAATACTCCGCTCAGGAAGCCAGCTTGTTCATACTTGCGTTTTTTGAAGAAGAGGAATATCATTAGAAAGTATAAAGCAAGATAAGCAACTGCTTCATAGAGCTGTCCGGGGTGGCGAGGAATCATATCATTTCGCATAAAAACCACTGACCAAGGAAGATCAGCCGGCTTGCCAACTATCTCAGAATTAAGGAAATTACCAATTCTTATACACATACCAGAAAATGGAATCACCACAGCGAGCAAATCACCAAGAGAGATGAAATTAAACTCGCGATTCTTGCGAATGTAAAGCAGCATACCAACAATAATCGCAAAAGCTGCTCCGTGGCTGGCAAGTCCACCTTCGCGCAAGTTAAGAATGCGAAGCGGATCATTCAAATATACCTCTGGTTCGTAAAAGAAGCAGTGTCCTAAGCGAGCGCCGATGATAGCAGAAATTATGATGTAGAATGTTAGGGATTCAAACTTCTTTTGTGGAATATTTAATATTTTGAATTGCTTAGTTAAAGTGATATAAGCACCGATTAGTCCAGTAGTGAAAAGCAAACCATACCAACGAATAGCTATTGGAGAGGAGATAATCTCGGGGTCTGCATTCCAGAATATAGTTGCTAAACTTATTTCAGGTATCATAATTTAGTTTGTGTTCATTGTTTTAAGTAAAACGGAATACAAAAATACAAAATAAATACTTCTATCGCTAATTAGCTTTTTTTAAAAATGCGGAGAACTATATACACATCTAATAATAATATCTTAATATTCTTTAAAAAAAATTACTATTATTATTAGGGCTGTGGAAAAGTAGATAAATATTCCTTGCATCGTATTTAAATTAGCAAAAAGTAATATACTTATACTTTGCGGAAAACTTAAAATTTTTAGTGGAAATTAGTGTATAAAAGTATTTAGTTATACAGCAGATGTGGAAATAATCCATATTCTTTGTGCATTTAGCAAAGTAATTCACATTTTGGGCGACTTATTAACAGGTTTCGCACACTTTAAATGTGGATATTGTGGATAAAGTGTGAATAATGAACATATACATTGTGAATAATTAGTTTATACAATGTTATAAATAGAGCATACAACAAAGGCTACCTTTGTTATAAAGGTAGCCTTCGTGGATTATCAATTTATGATTTTAGTATTTATCAACTTCTGTTTTATTTTTTTCATCGCGAGTTTTCAGTTTGCGAAGTTGTTTCATTAATTTGTCATTTGCCGAGTTTAAGCTTTTGATAAAATCCTCACTTTCTTCTTTAGCAATTAATGTACTGCCATTGATTTGGAGAAATACTTCCACCACGCAATTAACATCTTGAGTGAATACTACGTCTGCACTGGTAATATTATCATTGTATTTCTCTAATTTTGATACCATTTCGTTAGCGGCATCAGTTAGTGTTGGGTTAGACTTAGTGTGTCTAAATGTGATTTGTGTTTGCATATTTTACCTCACATTATCCGATTAGTTTAAAAAAACACTTTGCGTTTCAATAGAATAAACGTATATACTTAAATAAATTGTATATATTTTTATAATAATTATGATTTTTTTCATATTTTTGATATTATTTTATGCAGAAAAGCAATAAAACACAATAGAATAACACTTTCAATATGAATAATACAACAAATAAAGAGAAGGCAATTGTGCTGCTAAGCGGAGGAATGGATTCCGCTTTGTGCTTGGCAATAGCAAATGAAGAGAAATATGATCTAGCTGCACTGCATCTAAATTATGGTCAGCGCACTCAGGGCAAGGAATACGAATGCTACGAGAATTTATGCAAACACTATGATGTGAAGCATAAGTTAGTGGTAGATGTTAATCATTTATCTAAGATAGGTGGTTCCAGCCTGACAGATGCAAATATAGAAGTCGCAGAAAATAGCTTATCTCACTCCACAGAGGAAAGCGTTCCGAACTCATACGTGCCATTCAGAAATGCGAATATACTTTGCATAGCGGTAAGTTGGGCAGAGGTTATCGGTGCGAAAGCTATATTTATTGGTGCTACTCAGGTGGATTTCAGTGGTTATCCCGACTGCCGCGAGGAATTCTTCTCGGCATTCCAAAGTGTGATAAACACTGGGACTAAGCCCGATACACAGATAACAATAAAAACGCCAATTATTAATTACACAAAGGCAGACATAGTGCGTCGTGCGAACGAGCTAAACGTACCGCTGCAGTACACTTGGAGTTGTTATCAGGGGGAAGAGGCTGCCTGTGGCAAGTGCGATTCCTGCTTACTAAGGCTTAAGGGCTTCGCCGAAGCCAGCTCGAAAGACCCAATTAAGTATAAAGAATAATTATATGTAAGTAGACTAATTACTTATTAGTAATAGTATCGGAGACGTGCTTAACGAGTGAGATAACTTTAGAGTAGTTCATTCTGCGGGGACCGATTAATCCGATTGAACCAGTCGCTGAGCCGAATTTATAGGAGGAAAGCACTATGCTATAGTCTTCCATAAATTCGCTGTTCAGCTCGGAGCCTATGCTAATTTGCACATCGTCAGATGATTCGCAGCTTTTACTATCAATTATGCTAATCAGAGCATCTTCGTTTTCCATTAATTCCATCAGAGAGCGCACACGCGTAATGTCTTCAAATTCCGGAAGGTTAAGTAGATTTTGCGTTCCGGCAATGTGGAGCTTATCTTGATTAATATGAGTATCAATAATCTTATCAATGGAATCCACGAACAGCCCTATGAGTGGAGAGGAGTTAGTTAGGTTAATCTCATTAACTATAGAGCGGAAGTTCTGCTGGATGAAGGATAATTCCTTTCCGCAGAGCTTTTCATTTATAATTCTACCCACGGCGAGTATATCAGTTTCAGAGATTAGATATGGAATCTCTAAAGTTACTGTTTTCACTATGTTAGAATCAAAGGCAATGATGATTAGTATATGCGTAGAGCTTAAGCGAAGCAGTTCTATTTTTTGTAATATCAAATTGCTTATACTCGGAATGCGCACCACAGCCAAGTAGTGCGAGATAAGCCCAAGTATTCTACCCGCATCTTTCAGTATGCTTTCGCCTTGGCTTTGCTCTAATTCATTACTTATAGACTTAAATTCTGCAGTATCAGAGAGATCGACATTAGGCAGATTATCCACATAATAGCGATATCCCTTGTCAGTTGGGACGCGCCCAGCAGATGTATGCGGGTGCGAGATGTATTCCATTTCCTCTAAGTCCGCCATAGTATTGCGTATAGTCGCCGGACTCAGCTTCATTTCCTTTTCTAAGAACTTAGATAGATTCCGTGAGCCAACTGGCGTAGCATTGAATATATACAGATTAATGATCGTGCGCAATATGTTTTGCTCTCGCTCGCTCAGCTCTCTTTGGTCAATATTGAAATTAGGAATCTGCATAATATTACATCTAAATTGTACTACTTAGTACAGCACCGCAAATTTAAGAATAAATGGAATAATAACAAAGTAAAAGAAAGGGAAAGCTAAATGCTATGCCTTATGCTCTTTGAAGAATGCCTTTAGTGCCTTTCCGGTGTGAGATTTCTTTTCTTTTGCTACATCTTTCGGAGTGCCAGTGGCGACGACTAAACCACCACAGAAGCCGGCTTCGGGTCCCATATCTATTATCCAATCAGAATTAGCAATTACGTGTATATTATGCTCTATGAGCAAGACGCTATGACCAGAAAGCACCAACTGACGCAGTGCTACGAGTAGCTTATTTATATCGTCTATGTGCAAACCTGTGGTTGGTTCATCAAAAATGAAAAGGGTATGCCCACCGGAAGTGCCAGATTCCATATAGTTCGATAGCTTAAGCCTTTGCGCTTCGCCACCGGAGAGAGTAGAGCCGGGTTGTCCTAGTTTCAGATAGCCCAGACCTATCTTCTGAAGCGGGAGCAGGCGATTAACTATTTTCCTCTCATTTTCGAAGAAGATAATAGCTTCATCTACGGTCATATCCAGCACATCTACTATGGACTTGCCATTATACAGCACGCCGCGGGTTTCCTTCTTATATCTAGTTCCCTTGCAGGCTTCGCATTTCAGGCGGAGGTCTGGCAGGAACTGCATATCTATGCTGATAGTACCCTCGCCTTCGCACTCTTCGCAGCGACCGCCAGGAATGTTAAAGGAGAAATGTCCCGCTTTAAAGCCCAATTGCTTAGCCAATTGAGTATTAGCAAAAGCTTCGCGAATGGAATCGAATGTCTTATTATACGAAACTGGAGTGGACCGCGACGAGCGCCCAATAGGACTTTGGTCTATCATTTCCACATTGCTTATGTATTCATATCCCGTGATATTATACAGCTCACCATTATTAGTTGCATAGTTTGGGACTATCTTTTTCAGTCTTTCATATAGGAAGTCATTAATCAAAGTGCTTTTCCCGGAACCACTAACACCAGTAACCGTGCAAAGGCAATTAAGCGGAATTTCCACTTTATCCATACGCAGGTTATTCATACGTGGCTTATTAATAACGAGCATTTCGCTGCTGCGGATTGGTTCGCTGCTGATTTCTATCTTCTTGCGTTTAGATAAGTAGTCAGCTGTTAGGGTATTCGACTTCAAGAGAGACGGGAAATCCCCAGCAAACTGCACTTCGCCTCCGTAGCTTCCAGCGAGAGGACCTATATCAATGATATTATCCGCCGCTTTGATTATGTCCGGGTCGTGCTCCACTACTATAAGAGTATTGCCCAGCTTGCGGAGTTCGTATAATACATTGATTAGCCTTTCTGTATCTCTCGGGTGCAAGCCTATGCTTGGTTCGTCAAGTACATAAAGAGTAGAAGTAAGCGATGCACCAATAGCAGAGGAGAGGCTTATTCTTTGGGCTTCTCCACCGGAGAGAGTATGTGTTAATCTGTCTAATGAAAGATACTCTAAGCCTATGTCGTTTAGTAGCTTAACTCTGCGGGTGAGTTCTTCCATAATCACTCCGGCTATGTCTTGCTCGTGTGGAGTAAGCTCTAAATCATTAAGGAAGTTAAGCAGTAAAGAGATGGGGTATTGCACCAGCTCGGGTATATTCTTCCCACCGACGAACACCTGTCTTGCAGAAGAACGTATGCGAGAGCCACCGCATTCCGGACAAGTGGTATAGCTTCTATACCTTGCCAGCATAATGCGATTACTTATCTTATTTGTATTGCTTTCCAGCTCCTTGAAGAAGCGATTAATACCTATAAATGATTTCCCATCGCCATTCCAAATGAGATCCAGCTGTGCAGGAGATAGATCTCGGTATTGAGTGCTTAGGGAAACATTATGGCTATTCAGCGCATAAACCATCCTTTGATAATGATGCTTATATGCTGGTGTGCTCCAAGGGGCAACTGGATTCTTAGCCAGTGTTTTGCTTTTATCGGGGATAACCTTATCCACATCTATGCCTATATCACGTCCAAAGCCTTGGCAAACGTGGCAAGCACCGAAGGGATTATTAAATGAAAAGAGGCGCGGTTCTGGAGGAGTATAAACTATATCGCAGTCGGCGCATTCATACTTATTGCTATAACGGATAATCTGGGAAATTTCGTCGGTCTCCACATAAACGGCTAAGTTTCCCTCACCGTGATTGAAAGCAACCTCAGTTGCTTCGAATAGTCGAGACTTGCTTTCTTGCTCGTCTCTTAGTTTTAGTCTATCGCACAGAACGAAGAAGCCCTTAATGCGCTTAGCCTTAGAGTCTTCCTCGTTTATGTCTATAATTGCATTTTTCTTCGGGTCGTATAGTCTATGGAAACCGCAGGAGCGTATGTATTCTATCTCTTCGGCAGCGGGGCGCTTAGCACTAACGGGGAATAGCACATATATCTTGCTATTTAAGTACTTAGCGAATAGCTCTTCGCTGATGGATTGCGGGGTGTCTTGGTGTATTTCCTTTCCGCAGCTTCGGCAGATGGTCTTGCCTATTCTTCCATAGAGCAGACGCAGGTAGTCGTATATTTCGGTTACAGTGCCTACTGTAGAGCGACCGTTTTTGCTGGGTGCTTTTTGGTCTATGGCAATGGCCGGAAGTATGCCCGATATTTTCTTAACATCGGGTTTGGTCATCTTATCGAGGAACTGGCGAGCGTACGAGGATAGGGACTCCACGAAGCGCCTTTGTCCCTCCGCAAAGATAGTATTAAACGCGAGCGAGGACTTACCGGAGCCACTCACCCCTGTGATTACAGTTAATTTCTTATGTGGTACTTCCACGTCAATATTCTTCAGATTATTGACCGAAGCGCCCTCTATTATTATTTTATTCTGCACTATATTCTTATTACCAATTGTATGATTTAGTTTTAGACTAATCTATAACGTAAGAAGTAGTCAGTAAGTTTCCTAACTTACGGATTCTTCCAACTTATTACTTTGCTCGACTTTAGAGTCAATCAGAGTGATGGCAATACCGATTAATATCAGCACCCCGCCGATTATCATAGCTTCGCTAAGATACTCATCTATAGCAAGCCAAGCTATCACAGCAGCGAATACCCCCTGAGATAATAAAGCCAAAGACACACGCGTTGCACGCATCTTCTGAGTAGCAGAAGAAATCAGCATCCAAGCTATTAATTGGCAAACTATACCCTGAATGAGAAGGCTGATCCAAGCATTTATCTCGAATCCATAGAATGGCTCACCCATAAATAGGTTAAGTATGCCAATGAATATCGCGCTGGAAGTAAAACTTACCGTAACGAAGGTAAGCAAGTCAATTTTCTCCAATACATCTTTACTTAGTAGTATGTATAGGGCATAAAGCACTCCGGAGAGCGTGCCGAGGATAAAGCCCATATCAAATGAGAGAGAGGTTATTACGTCCAATCCGATGAATACAATCACACCAGCCATAGCGACGGACATTCCCAGCCAAAAGGCAGGACGTGGCTTCGTCGGCAGGAATAGAAATGCAATAACGCCCACCCAAATCGGAGCTAAGTTCGTTAGCAGGGTTGCCTGCGTAGCACTGGAAAGCTGGATGGACACATTCCACATAGCTAAATCGCTTGCGAAGAGTATGCCACACAGGGCATTAAGTATAAGCAGGCGAGTGCCGGGAAGCTTCAGCTTCTTTGTGATTAACATATATGGTAATAAGATTGCTGCAGGCACAGCCATTCTATAGAAAGCTGATACCATGGCAGAAGTGAGGGCTATTTTAACTAAAACTGGGAATATTGAAATGAATAATATACCCAAGAATAGTGCTATTTGTGGTTTTTTCATTTATGTATTGAGTTTATAGTGTCTATTATTTTTGTCTACGAAATGTATGTCTTGATATAATATTAATTTTATGGCTACAAAATTACAATAATTTAAGCAAATAACAAAAGTGCTGAAAAATATACAATTTATACTAAGTACCATTGTTATAAAACAATAAGAATACTAAATATATAAACTAATCGCTTAAAAATTCGTATATTTGTAGTCGCATTTTTGCGATTTATGCCAATCGCAAGAATGACAATAGCATAATTGATTGTTTGTTTAATATATAAATTAGAAAATTAGATAATGACACAGATAGAAACATTTGAAAATCCAGCTCCGCAGAATAACTACGTGATTACTCACATTAATGAGGAATTCACAAGCGTGTGCCCAGTTACTGGACTTCCTGATTTCGGGAAAATCACTCTAAGATACATTCCAGATAAAATATGCATAGAACTGAAATCCCTGAAGTATTATTACCTCGAATACAGAAACCAAGGTATATTCTACGAAGCACTGACTAATAAAATACTCGATGACTTAAAAGCTGTGTGCTCTCCGAAGTTTATGGAAATTACAAGCGAATGGACTGTGCGCGGCGGTATTCACTCCAAAGTAGTTGCTACATACGAAAAGAAGTAAGATGAATAGCAAGTTATCACAATATACGAAAGTATCGAAAGAGTTCTATTGGGAAATGGCTCACAGGCTGCCATTCCACAAAGGCTTATGCAAGAACATACACGGTCATTCATACAAGCTGCAAATTGCACTATACGGAGAACTTGATGAAAACGGAATGCTCGTCGACTTCTATGACATAGACAAAGTGATGAAGCCTATAGTTGCGGACTTCGACCATGCATTCGTTGCCGGAGCGAAGGACACAAAGGTCATTGCCTTCCTCCAAGAAATGGGCTTTAAGCACTTAATCGTGCCATATTCAACTACTTCCGAGAACTTAATTCGCTACATAGCAGATAGAGCTGTGCCTCTCTTCCGCGAATACCCTGCCGTGAAGGCAATTGGCATTCGCCTATATGAAACAGTAGATGCTTACGCAGAAATACACATAGACTTATAGTCTATACCGAACTAAAGCAAATCTGCTCACCAAGGCGAATCTTAGTGAGCAGTTTTAGTATATAGTCTTTAAGTATTTAGTCAATATTAAGTATGAGTCATTACTGTTTAGTGATATCACCGCCGGGTTTATTAGTAATAGAGTTTATCTTGCTTTGCAGCTCTTTGCGGATTTTGTCCGTTTCTAATAGAGAATGATATTTTTCTATTACCTGCTGGCGCACTTCATCAGCAATTTCTAGGTTTCTCTCGGCTATTACGCGTTTGCAGGTAAATAAATCAAATAAAGTACCTATACCACAAAAGCCACCTGTAAGGAAATATAATACACCTAACACATTATTTTTCATAGATCCGAATTTATCGCCAGCATAGAAGCGCTGGAGTCCGCCGATGAATATTAAATTTGGAAGCATTAATACTAAAAATGTAAATAAATTCTTTCGTCTAAGGCTGTATCGAGCAAGGAACATATCCCTTTCATCGTCCGAGAATCGCGATGTAATAGTTTCTACGTATTGCTTTTCTTCTGCTGTAACTGCTTTTAGTTTTTGGAGAAATCCCATATATCTTTGCTATTGTCTATATTAAATAGTATTATCTAATTTTCCTAATTGCTCTATCATTACCTTTGATTGAGAGGTTGAACTCTTTATATATATTCTTTGCCTGCGAATTCAGATACATATTGGAGTGCTTAGTTATGTCGTAATTAGCAGTTATCTCTCCGCTAAGAATGTGTCTGTATAGATTATCCGCGAACTCGAAATTTAATTTATCTATCCTATTTCTGCCAAAGAAATACGATATAATCATAACAATGTAGGTTATACCGTGGCGAGCGTATGAAATCCACCAAAATTGATTCAAATCGCGAGAGAAGATAAATAGTGCAATTAGGGGGTAAATATACAAAAACATAGTAGGTGCAGACCAAAATGGGTACTTCCTATTATATAGGTAGTAATCCTCAAATATCCTAAATTTCTCTGGTGGCAAGTTATTCTCTACTACTTTTAGGTAGAGCTTAAGTTTCTTGCTAGAGAAGTTATACATTTTTTTGTGCATAAAACCAGCCTTTCTCCTATGCTTTTGTAATTTTGTACACCAATCACAAAATTATAATATTTTTTTTACATAGCAAAGAAATTTGTATTATTTTCTTATTTTCGCGTTTGTATTTCTATACACTTGTACTAACAAAAATAGAATAATGCAGAAACTACTAAATTCAGAGGTATTAAAGCTGGTGGCGCGAGTGATGCTGGCGCTGGTATTCGTATTTTTCGGAGTGGAGAAGATAGTCCGCCCAGAGAAATTCGCGACAGAATTACTAAACTATGGCTTCTTCCCATATAAGTTGGTGAATCTAATTGCAATAATACTCCCCTGGATAGAAGTGATAACCGGCACATTGCTGATTTTCGGCGTGAAGATTAGGTCTATGGCAGCGCTAAGCGGACTAATGATGCTTGCATTTATCATCTCTGTGGGTGCGGCTATGGCTATGGGGCTGGACATAAGCTGCGGATGCTCCTCCTCGCATGCTAAAAATGTAGGCTGGGAGAAGATATTAGAGAACATATGCTACCTCGTGCTTTCCATCTATCTCGTTCTATTCCCCGATGCTAAGTTAGTGGTGAAGAATGATTAATCAATATAATTATGTAGGAAAAAATGAATAAAGCCCTGCAATTAATAAGCACCTGCGGAGACGCCCTGCTGGACTTCCTCGCTCCGCGTATATGCCTTAATTGTAGTGATAAGATAAACGAAGAGAATCATAAATTCGATTACCTCTGCACCACTTGCTATAATAAAATACCATTTCACGACTTTAAGCAAGATATAAGCACAAGGCTCATTGGGCTAATACCCGATGAAGAAAGACAGATAGATAAAGCTCTCTCTCTCTTCGATCTGCCGCATAACGAGAACTATATGAACTTAGTATATGCCTTTAAATACCAAAACTATCGGAAAGTCGCACTTGAAATGGGAGAGGAAATAGGCAAGTACCTGCTGCATTATGATTTTACTCACTTCGATGCCATTGTCCCCATTCCCCTGCACATAGCAAAGAAGAGGGAACGCGGATACAACCAAGCTGAGCTATTAGCTCGCGGGATATCAAATATCATTGGAGTGCCTGTGGATACTAAATCCGCTAAACGCAAGGTATATACCGAATCTCAAACACTGCAAGAGCGAAGCGATAGGCTAACAAACATAACAAAGGCATTCTATGTGGAAAAAGCAGAGAATATAATGGGGAAAAGCATACTAATATGTGATGATGTATTTACCACCGGGGCAACGATAAACTCACTCGCCCGCGTGCTGAAGTCAGCCGGAGCAAAGAGAGTTTATTCAATAACTTTCGTTGCAGCTTAATGCTTATTATTTAGCATTTCTATTATTAAGTATTAAGCAATTACTTAGCGTATGGCACATCGAGGATGAATTTAGTGCCTACGTTTTCCTTACTTTCGCAGCGAATAGTTCCGCCGTGTTTCACTATCGAATCCTTCACAATGGATAAGCCCAAGCCCGTGCCGGCTATTTTTCCTACGTTCGAGCTTCTGTGGAAAGGGGTAAAGAGGTGTTCCATATCTTTCTCTGGGATACCAATGCCATCGTCAGAGATTTCAATATGTGCCATTTTATCATCTAACATAGCTTTAATGCCAACGTTGCCATTCTTCCTAGAGTACTTAATCGCATTATTAACTAAGTTCGTGATTACCAGCTGCATTAGTCTTTCATCCATTTTCACTAACTTGCTTGTTTCTTCCATATCTATATTGATATTCACTTTATTGAAGTTTACTTCTTTTAGGCTATCTACAATGTTATGGATAAGCGCTGGCAAGTCCATATCTTGTGGATGGAACCGAGTCTTTCCTCTTTCGGAACGGTTAATAAGCAGTACGTCATTAAGCAGCACGTTCAGAGAGGAGATAGTGCTTCTGATTCTATCATATTGCTTAATCTTATCGTCGGAAGTCATCTTTTCTGAGTATTCCTGCAATAGCTCTATTGAAAGGAGTATGGACTGCAGCGGAGTCTTGAACTCGTGGCTCACCATAGAAACGAACTGAGTTTTCATCTGTCCGAGCTCTCTTTCTTTATTGAGGGCATCGTTCATCGTAAGGTTTGCCTTCTTCTGATCGCTAATATCAATCAGCACACCGAGAATACCTTCCAATTGTCCAGATGTGTTATAAACACCGTTCATTAATGTGGAGTAATGTCTTTCTTTGCCATCGTGAATGATAGATTCTTCGAAGTTTTGGTCTTCTTTCGTATCTATGAGGGTTTGAGTATATACGCTGTGGCGCGCTCCGATTTCTCCATCTAAAGTAACGGAAGTATCACCGAAGAGTATTTCATCTTTGGTCATATTCATAATCTCTGCGAATGCATTATTCACGAGTTTAAGTTTATCAACCTTTAAGTCGCGGAAGTAAATTGGGAATGGGATAAGGTCTATCAAGTTACTTACGAACTTATACTGCTGGTCAAGGTTAAGCTGAGCGTTCTTTCTATCGATAGCCACGGCAATCTGATCTGATACTGACTGCAGGAAGTTAACCTGAGTTTCGTCAAACTCGTGCAGATTAGTATAAGAGTGCAGCACTATAGCACCGATTACTTCATTCTTCAGCTTCAGGGGAACGCCGAGCCAAGAGAGCGATGGGTTGCCCACGAGCAAGCCGGCTTCGTCGTATCCATACTTAAAGATATAGGATTTTCTATCACGGATAACCTTTGCTGTATATGATTCCGGGTGGTCTATGCTAATGGTTTCTGGTATTTCATCTGAATGCTCATCTTTATAGTATGGGAAGTATATGTCCTTCTTATTATCCTTCAAGAGAGCGATAAAGAAGTTTTTAGCATATTGGACTTTGCCAATAGTCTTATGTATCTTATAGAATAGCTCATCGAATGTTTCGCTTTCATTGATTGCAGAGGAGATATCGAATAGAGTAGAGATTTTATTCGAGTGCTCCAGCTCTACGGTTACGTCGCGGGCTATGCCTTCGTAGCCGACTAAGTTTCCGTTTGTGTCGTATATAGCTTGTAAGTTCAGGGAGAAGTAGCCCGGAGTGGACTTCACGAAGTTCCTAAAAGCTATAGTGAATGTCTTGCTATTAGTTACTTTATTGAATGAGTTAATAAGCTCTGTATTCACAGCATCTTTATTAAGCAAGAGGCTGAAGTGCTTATTAAGCATATTATTAGTATTCAGCCCTGTTACTCTGCCGAAAGATGGGGATATATTAGTTACTATACCCATACTATTAAATGAAATATAGATATCATTCATATTCTCGAAGAGGGAGCGATATTTCATTTCGCTGCGTGCCAGAGCGCTTTCGGCTTGTTTATTCGCTGTGATATCGATAACCACACCACCTATGATTTGCTCGCCATTATCATCTACGTAGATGTGAGCATAGTTCTGCACCCAAATATTGTTTTTATACTTAGTCTTTAGGTGCACTTCCACCGGAGGAAAGCTCATCTCAGTTATATCATTTAAGTCGTATTTTGATAGGTTAAGAGAGTTAAATATGTATGAATTGCGCGTATTCATCTGGACATCTACTAAGCTATCAAAGCCGAAGATGGAAAGGAAAGCCGGGTTGCATTCTAAGTATTCGCCACGAGTATTCATTCTATAAATACCAACTGGAAGGGATTCCACGAGGAAGCTATACTTTCTTGCGGAGATTTCGAGTTGTTTTTCGGAGATTTGGCGAGTGTAAATTTGCTTTTGCAGGTCCTTGTTAATCGTGTCAATTTCGTGGTCTCTCTCACTTATTTGTCCTTCGAGGGAGTTTAGGAGGTTAGTCTTTCTAATTTCCTCTGATACTTTGCTGGTGATATCCACGAAGTAAAGCACCACGATGCGTCTTCCGGCTATGTTGACTATACCAGTGGAGAGCTCGCAGATGAGTTCGTCTCCGTCTTTAGTATTGATAGTAGTCTTCATATTAATGATATCGCGACGCTTAGAGAGGCAGTCGAGGAAGAAGTAGCGTTCATTATCCATAGCTATTAGCTGCATCTTCTCGATATTATTGCCAATTATTGACTGTCTGTCGTATCTAGTCATTTTGCTGAATGCTTCATTGCAATCATATACCTTCATAGTATCGAGGTCTATGGATAGTATAGACAGTGGGCTTTGCGATAGTATATTGAGCAGCTTGCTTTCTTCGGATATGTTTTCCACGTTCTTAGAGCCATGCTCTATATCGTAGAACAGCATCATAAAGCCGAATTTGCCATCTGCTTCCATTAGCGGGATTAGCATAGTTTGCACAGTGATAATCCTGCCGGAAGGCACAGTAATCTTATTAAGTGCTTTAATCTTAGTATATTTGTTCGTCCCAAACGCCAGGAGTTTCTCCATATCATAATCTGGAACTTCGTTAGTATAATAGTCTCTTACGTGGCGGGAAGAATAAGCTTCTAATAGGTTCATTCCAGCGATAGATTCAGTGAACTCGCCTAATCTGAGCACTTCATTATTAACATATAGGATTTCCACATTGGAATTGCATATAACAACACCCAAATTGAAGAAATCGTCGAAATCTTCATAGATTAAAGAGAAGTTTACGAAATTGTTCTTTAGTACTTTTGAAATTTCTGTTCCTTCGGGTGTTTCATTGAATAAAGTTTCGAAGGAAACTATATCTTTTGGATTCGGAACTGTACTATTGGAGTTCATACTATTATACACAAATAACTAATAAGAATTACTAATACGTTAAGAAGTAAACTACTTTATCGGCATTATATTGTAAATATTTAGACTAAAAATGATAAATTATTAATTCTAAATATATGATAATATTATAACTAAATATCTGATAGTAATATAACTTTATTCAATCTTAAACGTCAATATACGCACAGACGCTGTTAGTCTGCTATTATTCATATACACATAAGGATAAAGCTATGGATGAAAAACGCAAACAAGGGAATAAACCCCTGCGCCCAACGTTCAATAAGACTATGGACTTAGCTAAAACCTACTTTAAAAACGAAGGAAAAAAGAAAATGCAAAAGAAAGAACAAGAGACTCAAGATAACGAAATCCACGTAGAAGTAGAAGCGCCAGCACAAGCTGAACAAGAAACTAACGAGAATACTTTCTCTGAAAGCGAAGTAAGCGAAATGCTGACTAAAATCGAAACTTTAACTAAAGAAAGAGATAGCGCCAAAGAAATTATGCTGCGAAATGCCGCTGAACTGGAAAACTTCCGCCGCCGAACTATGAAGGAAAAGGAAGATTTAGTCCTTTATGCAAATGAAAGACTACTTAATAAGTTCACTGAAATTCTCGATACTTTAGACCAAGCGGTGGAATCCGGAAAGCAGTCCAATGACCATAACTCTATCCTTCAGGGGCTTACCCTCCTGCGTGATAAGACTGTTAAGTTATTCGAAGAAGCTGGTGTTAAGCAAATGGAAAACCCGGTGGGTAAGGAATTCGACCTCGATGAAATGGATGCTATCCTCGCTATGCCGAGCGAAGACATTCCCGAAGGGCACGTGGTGCAATTAGTATCCAATGGATATATATACCACGAAAAAATATTAAAGCATGCAAAGGTAATTACTTCCTCTGGAAAGCCATAAGCATAGCTTCATACAAATGTAAATAAGAAAGAACTCGTCCAGCTATTTGGCGAGTTCTTCTTGTTTATAGTGTGTTATAAGTGTATTATGTAGTGGAAGTATCCACTGAATTAAGCTCGTGCATTCCTTTAAGAACCAAAAGCGGATCCACCGTGAAGGGGAAATCAAAGTTATGGTATTTTGCCACGGAGCTAATCCCCCCGGTGAAGTATATTTGAACTTCTTCATTCGAGAAGTAACTAGCCATAATCTTCTTGATATGCGCATTCAGTCCTTCTAAGCTCACTCTGATGATAGCCGTTAGTATGGCATCATCGGTATTATCGCCGATTAGGTTATTAGTGTATTTAATGAGTATTCGCGGGAGCGCCGAAGTAAAGTGATTAAGGGCATTCGCCTGTGTTTGCAGTCCGGGGAATATATTCCCGCCAAGGCATTTCCGCTGGGAGTCTATAATATTCACAGTGATGCAGGTGCCGAAGTCTATAGTTATAAGCGGAGCTTTCCCGCTGATGGCATAAGCAGCGATGAGCGATAGCTTGCGGTCTATGCCCATTCCTTCGATAGCAGAGAAGTCTATCTTGCTGTATGAATGCACCAAGTCTTTTGCCTTGCTGAATGGAATGGATAGTCGCTGCAGGACATCGCATAGTATGTTTTCGCTATTTTGATTGACTGAAGAATAGATAACCTTTTGGGCAGGGTTATTCGATAGAAAATTAAGCAGCTTAAGCTCTAAGTTGCTTTTGTTAGAGATGGAGTTAATTATCTCTCCATTTGCGAATAGCTTCAGTCTGCTATTGCCTATATCTATGCAGAGTAGATCTATTTCTGTGTAGCTATCGCAAGTCATAGCGAATGGAATCTCCGTTATCTATGTATTCAATTTCCTTAGTATCTGTGTTCAGCAGCTTAACAGTGCCTTCTTCTTCTAAGTTTAGTATAGTGTAATTATCTTCCTTTCCGCGAATTTTGGCGCTTTTATTTACGAAGTTAAGCTCAGAGTTCCACAGCTTAAATAGCTCAGAATACTCTTTATCATATATGCGTAGGAAGGAGTCTATCATTAAGCCCAATACTTCATCTATATCGAAGTCTTTATCTGTTAATAGCTTAAGCGAAGTGGGGATATTATTAGTTACGCCGTGGAATTCAGTTTGATTAATATTCACCCCGATACCGATAATGCTTTCCGTGCAGACATTCCCCTTAAAGGTATGCTCTGCCAGAACACCGCATATCTTTCCGAAAATACCCCCCGGCATTAATGCCATCACGTCATTCGGGTATTTTACTTTAAAGAGAAGCTTATTATTTGTGGCTTTCCGTAGGGCTTCTGCTACTATCAGCGCCCCGATAGCTTGATAAATAATAACTTGGTTTATCGGAATATCGCGTTTGTGGCGCACCCCGAAAGTGCAATATATATTTTCGCGTTTATTGCCGAACCATTTATTCTCATTTCTGCCACGTCCCGCAGTTTGATAATCCGCATAAGCGAGGATAAGATCATCATCTTTCAGCAGTTCTTTGGCTGAGTCATTAGTTGATGGAATTTCGGTAAAGTGATATTTTTTAATCATATCTATTAGGGTAATATAATATCATATTTAGATATAAGAACGTAAAATTAACAATATTTGCGTATTTTTGCAATTGTATTTGAATTAAGTAAGTAATTTATACATAGTAATGAAAAAGACTGCTCTATATATAGCTATATTATGGGGAATTATCCTTTCTGCCTGCACTAAGGAAAATCCAAATTTAGTGAACCCGCCAAGCGCGAAGGAATCCGTGCGCATTCGCTTTATGAACTTCGCCGGGGACAGAGAAGTGCGCTCCCTTAACTTCGACGGAGAGAACATCATCACAAGTGGATACGGAGCAATAGGAAAAGCCATTAATCCACCTGGGGACTCCACAATAGCGGGGGTATTCCGCAATGGTGTGGAGGAATTCGTCCTGCACCGCAAGACCAAATTCCTGCGCGAGTCCTTTAATACTTTCTTTGCTCTGCCAAGCCCAAAGGGTTCGCCAGAGTATAGAGCAGTGGATACACTTATAAACGTGGGGACTTCATCTGGTCTGCCGAAGAATACTATACACACTTACTTAAAAGTTATTAACGCATATCCCGATAGCACTATTAGCTTCAGTGTAATAGAAGGTTGCCCAAATGGTTACCCAGTATTCGCGAATATGGGATATAGAAGCGTGTCTGCTCAGAAGGAACTACGCGCCGGGGCATATCCCGTAACTATAACTAAGAATGTAGGTGATCAAGTGGAGGTGCTGGGTTTATTCGACCTCGTGCTGAAGAATGATCTGCAATATCTTATCATCATTAGCGAAGGAAACGAAGGCGAGGTAGTTATTTCCTTATTAGACGAAACTAATGCCGAAGAGACAGCCCTTACGCGTCCGAACCAGATATATGAAAAATCAGCTTTTATTAGGACTATTAACTTAAGCAGCGAAGAAGTAAATATAAGCAAAATGCCGAATGTGATGATTACCTCTGGTTTGCAACCACTAAGTATAAGCGATTACGATAATATAGAAGCTTGCACCAGCTTAAGCACAGATAGCATTGCCGTGGAATTTATGGGCTTTGTCTCTGCAGTGAATGCACTCTCCATTGATGTGAATAAGAAGTATACTCTCCTCGTTAGTGATGATGGAGACAAAGTAGCTGCTACTTCTGTGGTTATCCCACAGGCTATGGTGGATTATCCATATAATGATAAAGCACTCGTGCGAGTGATTAACTTAGCAAATAAAGATAAAGAATATAACTTATCCATAGGCGGACGCTATACCGAAGGCGAAAACTCCTCCACTGCAGGAGAGAACATAGCCCAAAGATGCAAGTTCGCTAAGCTATCGCATATATATCCAATTAAAATAAGCAGCGGGGATTATCGCATTCCGCTAACTCTGTTCGAGAATAGCTCACCGTCCAAGTTAGTAAGTAGCTTAAGCTATAAGTTCGAGGTGGGGAAATCATACTTAGCTATCATACATAAAGACAAAAACGATAAGGTGGTGCTATACTTAGTGGAAGACGAGGAAGTAGCTAAGCCAGTGAATCCACTGCCAGCAGAGCAATTCTTCCGCTTAATCAACATAGTACATAATAAAAAGCCTATTGAAGTATCGCTCGATGGCGTGCTATCAAATGCGAAGGTGGAATACCTGCGTTCGCTCTCCTCAGTTGCGAGAATAGGCGAAAATAAGATAAGCATAAATGGGCAAGAGCATTATTTCACATCTAATAAAGATCAAAGAGATATACTTATTGCCTTAGGAAATAATGATTTAGAAAAAGTAATAAAGCTGAAAAGCGACACGGACGAAGAGGTAACAGTCCAGCAGAAAGCTAAATTCCGCTTTATGCACCTTGCCGATGGCGCCAGCACCCTGATGATAAGCAAAGGCACAAAGCACGGCGATACTCTAAACATGGACTTAAAGCACGAACAGCTTTCTCCTTACTACACTGAGCATCGTGCTAATTCCTTCAGCTTCTACATATACAACAGAGATGAAGGCGATAAGCTAATACTAAAAGCAGAGGAAATTAAAATAGTAGAAGGAAAGCAATATACTATTATAATCTGCGGAAATAAAAATGTGGGATATAAAGTATTCATAGTGCAAGAGTATTAATTATATAGACTTACCACATAAGAGGAAGATGCGATAATATATTTTATGAATAATAGTACTTTGCAGTTAGAAATATAATTAATAATTTTGTAGTCTTTAATTGTTTTGCGATTTACACGAAAATATGATAGAAGATAACTATCAAATGCCAGAAGAGCAGATTAACTCATTGCCGGGAAAGAAGGTGCTGGTTATTGCATATTACTATCCCCCAATGGGGCTTAGCGGTGTGCAGAGAACTCTTAAGTTTACCAAGTACTTACCTGATTACGACTGGCAGCCTATCGTGCTAACTTCCTCCCCGCGATCATTCTACGCATACGACGAAGGAATGCTCGGCGAAATTGATACAGAGAAAGTATTAATTTATAGAACAGCGCAAGGCTCCGCTGCTGGGAAGAAGGAAATAGTGAATAATCGCAAAATCTCCAAATTCCGCTCCTACTTTGTGCAGAAAATAGCTCGTGCCATCCTGCAGACCATATACCAACCCGATAGCAAAATACGCTGGAAGAAACCCGCACTCGAGCTTGGGCGAAAGATACTAAGCGAACACAAAGTGGACGTAATCTATGCCACTGCTCCGCCATTTACTGACTTCTTAGTGGCAAAGCAACTTTCTGATGAGTTCGGCATTCCGTATGTGGTGGATTATCGCGATGTGTGGATAGATAACCCATTCCACTTCTTCGCTACTCCATTTCATAAGATGTATGCAGTCGGATTAGAGAAAGAAATACTAACTTACGCGAAGCAAGTAATCGTAACCGATAGGCGAACAAAGGAGTTACTCCTGAAACGCTATTCTATGATGAAGCACGATGATATTTCCATCATAGCACACGGATACGACGAAGAGGACTTCTCCCCGGTAAGACACATAAAGCCGGATTCTAAGCATTTCACGATTACCCATTCGGGCTTATTCCAAGATAATCGAAATCCAAAGTACTTCCTGAAGGCACTATCGCAGTTCTTGGCGGATACTCCAGAGGCGAAATCAAAGGTGAAGGCAAACTTCATCGGACTGATGCGTCCCGGACACCAAAAATATGTGAAGAAATATGGCTTAGAGGACGTGGTGAAGCAGTTTGGATATCTATCCCACGCTGAAACAGTGGAACAGCTAATGCTCTCCGATGTGCTGTGGCTAATGCTGAACGACACAGTGCGCTCCCCCGGCAAGCTATATGAGTACTTCGGTGCGAAGAAGCCAATACTCGCCTGCCTGCCAGATGGCACTATGAAAAAGCTCGCCATAGACACAAAGGCGGCTATTTGCACCTCGCCTAAGGACGTAGCTGCTATTAAGGAGGCTATTTCGAAGTTCTATGGAATGTGGAAGAAGGGGCTGCTCCCCGTGCCAGATGCCCAATATGTGCAGTCTTTCGATAGGCACAGGCTGACCGCTCACTTAGCCAAGGAGCTATCCACAGCTATGGAGATATTCTAAGTATAAGTATAAAATAATAAAGGAAGTTACTAAATAGTAGCTCCCTTTATTTGTATATATAGTGTATTATGAATATTAATAAAATTCTCTATCCGGAGTGATGTCTATTCTCAGCTCGAAGATGAGTCGCCAAGTATCCACCTGCGGGCTATCGCCAATTGTGGAAATGTTTGTCAGCGCCTTTGAGTATGAAAGCACAGGAGAGAAAGTTAGTTCTTCGCCTAATTTCAGATTAAATCCAACTGCTGGAGAGAGGTACATCTGGAACGGGCTTGCTCCTGCGAGCTCTCCATCTTCAACTATGCTATTGCGAGAGAGGTGTGGGATTTTCGCACTTGCTACTTCGCCATTGCTTAGCTTTATTACTTTTTGGTCTAATGTCTTGCGGTGCAATATGTCCGTAGTAAGGTTATAGCCGACATTGAAGCCGAGACGCAGGAACATAAATTCCAGCGGTTCATACTTAATATATGGCATAATAGTGAGGTTGTGAATATCCACGTTTGCTTCGTGCTGAAAGCGCACATTTGCTTTTTCGCGCACAGTCGTTCCGATTGGAGATTCGAACTCTATGGTATGGGTTTCTATTTCTCTGAAATATGCGTCTATACCGAGGTAGTTATACTCCAAAGTAGCGCCTACGTACAGGTTTTCCATAAACTTATAGTCGTATAGCAAGCCTGCGGTGAAGCCGAATTTATTCCCTTTTTCGAATTCACAGCTCGGGCAGTTCGGGGTTATTGTCCCGCGTTGTATGTTCTGTCCTAAGCCAATGAACAAGCCGAAATAATGCTTAGTGGGGAAAATATTCCCCGGAGCGAGTGGGCTTGCGAACTGTGCCATCGCCACTAAAGAGGAAGCGATAAAAAAGGCTAATCCGATAGTTATTAATTTTATAGTTTTCATAATTTACGTGTTCATATATCGGCAATATATGAAGTATTATTTAACTTTTAGGTCGAGGAGAATGCCCTGTTCTGTTATTGTAATTGAATCAATATAGAAGTCCTGGAGGAAGCTCTGTAGAGCATCTATTCCGCCGAGGTTAAAGACTATTTCGCGTTTATTTGTGTCTATTCTTGCCACTTGCGGGTCGATTTTCTCGAAGAAGGATTTAATCGTTCCTTTCGCCATCATCTCTGCGAGGGAGTTCATACTATAGTTTAGTGTGATTACTTCTCCCGAGAGGCTTGCGAGCGTTACTTCCACGCTAATAATGAAGTCTATGCTTATCTTATTGGGGCTTATATATTTAAATTTTATGTCTTTTCCTGCTTTTTTCTTAACGAAATAAGCAATTTCGTTAAATGATACGTTTATTTGCATTGTGTTGATTTATTGATGTGAATGAAATAATATCAATTTGAATAAATAATGATATAATTGAATAATGTTAATACGTATTTATCTGTTATTTGTTGATTAGTCAAGCTACATTCAGCATACTTATAACACGATTATCTCGGGAACTTATTGATTTATTAACTCAAATAAAATAAATATACACAATTTCTGTAACCAAAAAAATACTCAAACGTTATTTTTTGTACACATAGGATTGTTTAACTCTTTTGTTTATGAAGGAAAAGCAATGAAGACTAAATCATATTTACTTATAGCGCTTTCGGCACTTCTGCTCAGTGCCTGTGGTTACTCTCATTATGCAGGAGATAATTATTACACTTGGAATAACTATCCCAAAGATGATAGAAAATACTACAAAAGCGAAAGCGAATACAGCGGCAATCAGCACTATTCCGATGATTACTATAATAGAAGCTATAATGAGTATAATTATTACTCTGATTATTCATCAAATAATAGAACTAAGCCAGAGGTTAGGTACGTGCCAGTGGTAGTGCCTTGGTGGTCTCCGTATTCTTATTCGTATTATGAGCCAGTGTATTATTACCCAGGCTATTACTTCTCGATAAGCTTCGGCAGACCATATTATTATTATCACTATCATTATCATTATTATCCGCACTATGCGTATTATAATCCATACCGCTATTATTGGTGGGATGATTATTACTATTGGCATCGCCACGGGTATTACCCATATCACCACTATGGTAACTACTGGGGATACTACGGATGCTATGATGACTATTGGTACAGACATAATTACTATAGAAATCGCGGATACTCCAACCGAAATAGAAATACATACGAAGGAAGAGTATTCGGCTCCAGCCGCGGATATGATAGATATGATGATAGAAACTATACTCCAGAAGTAAGGCGTGGGGGCAGAAACGCCGGAGGTCAGGCTAGCAACTCTAATCAAAGAGATAACATCAGAGCCAATGAGCTTAACTTAGATAATAATATCTTCTCGCCTAATGAAAGAGGCAATAGAACAAATCTAAGAGATATTAAGAGAAACTCATCATTTGATCAACCTATCGATGGCGGACGTGGCAATGCAAATGGAAGAGGCTCTCGCAGTGGTAATCCACTCTTCGACGAACGCCCAAGTAAGCAAGAAGCTGTACCTTCAAATGACGTGCGCCAAAGCGGACGCGAAATCCGTAAGAGTGATATGGAAGCTCCTGCAGGAAGAAGTAATAGCGGAAGCGTAAGCACTCTGGATAGACAAAATCGCTCACGCGAAAGCTTATTCGAAGCGCCAACACGCGAAGAGAGAAGTAGAGAAGTAAGAGGCTCTAGCCCAAGTAGCGGACGTGGCTCTTACTCAGCTCCGAGCAGCGGATCATCTTCCAGCAGAAGCTCTCGCAGTGGTTCATACTCATCGCCAAGCAGTAGCTCCAGCGGTTCATCACGTAGCAGTGGCTCTTACTCAAGCCCAAGCAGCAGCGGAAGCTCCACCTCAAGTGGTAGCAGTTCCAGCGGTTCTTCTTCATCAGGTTCTTCAAGTTCTGGATCATCCTCTGGCAGAGGTGGCAGAACAGGAGGTAGATACTAAAATGACAATTAATAGATTAAATATAAGAATGAATAAAGTATTATTATGGCTATTTGCGCTGATTATTGGTGTGGATGTCTTTGCCCAGGAAGTAGATGATGCAGTAAAATTGGCAACGCCGAATGGCTTCGCGACAGCACGCTCTATGGTGCTTGGCACAGCATTTCGTGGCATTTGCGATGACGGCGCAGCTTCGGTGTATAACCCAGCTGGCTTGGCAATAGTCCCAAAGAATGAATTTACTTTAGGCGTGAATTTAATGAGCAATAGCGTATCGGCAGAGCAATTTAATAAATCATCGAATACATCGAATACTCGCTTCGCATTCAATAATGTAGGTATAGTAGTGCCTTTCACAGTTGGCGGAGCAGATGGTTCTCGTGCGGGATTTGCCATAAATTACAATAGAGAAAGCAACTTATACAGAGACCACTCTACCGATTGGTATAATGAAAACTCATCTATAGTGCAATACTACAGCAAGGTAGCTCCTAAGGTGTTATATCTGCTTTGGTTATCGCCTGAGAATAAT
>JBHADY010000136.1:0-5343 GCA_041855325.1 Ignavibacteriota bacterium | reverse complement strand
GTTCGGTAGCAACCACGGTATGTTCGAAGCTGATGTAATCGGTCAGCTGAAACTTACTGAAAACCTCAGCACTAATGCTTTCTTCCACTATAACTACTTCGGAAGAGAGCTCGACCACAATAAAGATTCATTCATCGACCACCCACTCGAAAAGCAATATTCATTTATGAATAAATGGGAGTACGAAAACAATGGTCTGCACACAAGCCATACTATCAAAGTGCTTAACGAAGATAGACAAGCTGGGCAAATGGGCTACTTCTCTGAAAACAAGAAAGACCTATACGGCATAGACATAAAAACAGAAAGATACGAGTTATTCGGTAAATTGGGATACGTTCTGCCTACTAAATCATACAATAGTATAGCTTCTATGTACTCAGTATCTACGCATAATCAAAATTCATTCTACGGAAAGAAAACATACAAAGGAAACCAAAAATCCTTCTTTGCAAAAGTTCTCTACGAAACTAAATTCGGTAGAGATAAATCAGAAATGGCTTCCTGCTGCTCAAGCAAAGAAAACGAAGACGCAGACTCTCACGAAGCTGAAGAAGTAGATGACTGCTGCAAAGGAAAAGGTGGCGAAGAACACGCTGATGACGACGGACACGAGTACGCTGAAGCTGAAGAAGAAACTCACGAAGAAGCTGATATGCACGCTGAAGAATACAAGCACAAAGTAAACCTCGGTGCTAGCTTCAACTTTGATGAGTATAAAGAGCATTATACTAACTCACTCGCAAATGCAAAGAACCTTCTCGATACAAATATGAACAAGATTGAGCGAGTGCCGGGTCTCTTCCTCGAATATACTTACTTCGGAATTAAGAATGTAACTATGATTGCCGGCACAAGAGTGGATTTCCATAACCTATATAATACTTTATTCACTCCGCGTCTTCACGTAAAATATCAACCATACGAAGAAGTTACTATCAGAGGTTCTGTTGGAAAAGGCTATCACTTGCCTAATGTATTCGCTGAAAATGCTGGCTTATTCATCAGCTCTCGCGATGTATATTTCGACGAAACTCTAAAGCCTGAAGAAGCTTGGAATATGGGGCTGAACGCTACTTTCATCTTCCACCTGTTCGACAATAAATTCACTATGAATACAGATTACTACCACACAAACTTCGTGAATCAAGTAATCGTTGACCTCGAAAGAAACTCAGGACAAGTGCACTTCTATAACTTAGACGGAAAGTCATATTCTAACGCATACCAAGTAGATCTTAGCTTCTCTCCTATTGAGCACATAGACCTTATGGCGGCATATCGCTACAATGATGTGAAATGCACAATTAACGACGAATTAGTAGAAAAGCCACTCGCCAGTAGATATAAAACTTACCTGAACTTAGCTTATACTTCCCCACGCGGAACAGTGAAATTCGACATCACTGGCGTAGTAAATGGTGGCGGTCGTTTGCCGAATACTGAAAAGAATCCTGAACAATATAGATTAGACAAAGAGTTTAAGCCATTCTTCACTCTGCAATCACAAATAACTATTAAGATTAAAGATCTCGAAGTATACTTCGGTGGAGATAACTTAACTAACTTCCATATACATCATCCAATTATCTCGGCGGATAATCCTTTCGGCGAGTACTTCGATGGCTCAATGGTATGGGGTCCGGTTCTCGGTCGCAAGCTATATGCAGGTATTAGATTCTCATTCTAAAGATAAACCTAAATATTATAATATCATATCATACAATAAATAACAAATAACATTAAAGGGAAGCCACAAAATGGCTTCCCTTTACTTTATAGTTTTATATATCAAGAACTTACATTCTCTCTGGAGAAGATAAACCTAATATAGTCAGCGAATTCTTAATGATATGCTTAATCGTACGCACCAGGGCTAAGCGGGCAGTTTGTAAGTCTGCATCCACTCCAATGATGCGGCAATCGTGATAGAACTTATGGAACTCGGAAGCCAGGGCGCGAAGGTAATCCGCAAGAACCTGAGGTTCGCACTTCTGAGTAGCAGATTTAATGATTCTATCCACATTCATAGCTTCATTGATGAGGTTCAGCTCGCTTGGGTGAGTAAGCAACTCGAACTTAGCGTTTTCATCATCTAACTTAGCGCCAGCTTCTATTGCATTCTCTATCACAGAGCTAATGCGTGCATTTGCATATTGCAGGTAGAACACAGGGTTCTTTTCGCTTTGCTCACGCGCCAGGTCGAGGTCAAACTCAAGGTGAGTGTTGAAGCTACGCATAAGCAGGAAGAAACGCACCACGTCCGAACCCACTTCGTCCAGCAGATCATCGAGAGTATAGCTCTTGCCGGTTCTCTTGGACATTTTCACTTGCTCGCCATTCTCCATAAGAGTAACGAATTGGTGAATGATAGGGCGCACTCTTTCTGTATCATATCCCAAGTACTTCACAGCTGCCATCACATCTGGGATAGTCGCAATATGGTCAGCACCGAATACATCGATAAGCAGCTCGAAGCCACGTTCGAACTTCTCGCGGTGATATGCTATATCCGGCAGTCTGTAAGTAGGCTCGCCAGTGGATTTCACGATAACTCTATCGTCGCTTAGTCCCATTTCAGAGAAGCGAAGCCAAGTAGCGTCATCCTTTTTATAAGAAAGTCCCTTTTCTTCGAAGAGAGCGAGGAGGTTCTTGATTTTTCCTTCTTTATATAGCGAGTCTTCATTATAGAACACATCTTGATTGATGCTCATTCTTGCTAAAGTAGCTTTTATGCGTTTGAAGCTCCATTCTTCGCCGGCTTTGCGCATCAGGTTAATGTTCTCTGGAGTATTTTCCTTCAGAGCTTCGCCGTGCTGCTGGTGTACTTCTTCAGCTATTTCTTTGATGTATTCGCCGTGATAGCCGTTTTCTGGGAATGGGAAGTCTTCGCCTTCAATCTTCTGCATATAGCGTGCATATACGGACTGCGCGAGGTTATTCATCTGGTTGCCAGCATTATTGAAGTAATACTCGCGAGTTACGTCGTGTCCAGTCCATTCATATAGGTTAGCTATTGTATCGCCGAGGCAGGCATTTCTTCCGTGTCCTAAGTGCAATAAACCAGTTGGGTTTACGCTTACGTATTCCACGTTTACTTTCAGCTTATTTCCGAAGTCCTGACGGCAGATATTCTCGCCTTTTTTGTATAGCTCTTTTATGGCATTTGCATATACTTTCGGGGAGAGTTTAATGTTGATAAATCCGGGACCAGCTATAGTTAGGTCTTCGATTAAATCGGATTTACCTTTAATTTGGTCAATAATTTCCTGAGCTATATCTGCTGGCTTTTTCTTCATTGGCTTAGCCAGACGCATAGCTATATTAGTGGATAAGTCGCCGTGTTCGGGGTTTTTCGGAGTTTCAAATACAAAGTCATACTTATCATTAATGCCCATTTGCACTAATGCTTTTTCGAATAGATCACTTACTACTTTAGCTTTCATTAATTATATTCTCTTTGGTTAAGTTAGTTAAAATTAAGGTAAATAGGAGAAATCTTTTAGTTTAACGAGTGTGCCTTTTTCGCTAAGAGTGGAGAATTTAGCATCACCCCAGATTTTCTCTACTTGATAAAACTCTCTTGCTTCTTTGAGCATAATGTGCATCACTACGTCGAAGAAGTCGACTACTATCCAATACGCATTTTCGTAGCCCTCTACGCGTGGCTTCTGCATATCGAATTCAGTGGTTTTGCTCTTAATTTCATCTACTATTGCGCGCATTTGCGTATCGGAATCGCAGGAACAGAAGACGAAATAATCAGTAGGAACATTTTCAATTCCCGTTAAATCAGCCACTACTATGTCATTAGCTATTTTATCGTAAGCGATTTGCGCAGCGAAAGTGGCAGTGCCTTTAGTAGAACGAGGTTTTGTAATTTTCATATATCTATTTGTTATTGTTACTTATCTTAGTATATTATAATTATACTTACGGAATACAAAATTAATCAAATGCCTTCAATTTTTTGTAATCATTTCCTAAAATGATGGTAGCTTTTATAAAAAGAGAGGAATCTATCTTGCTTGAAACTAAAGAATCGCTAATGCCAATGGCACGAGCAGTCATCTTTGCAGCTTCGATGTCGCCCACTCTATCAATAACTTGGGAAACCTCCTGCACGGGAGAGTGATTGCCAATTTCCACCACATCGAATGAACGCTGGCGCATATAAAGGCGTGCTTTATCGGCTAAGCCACTGGAAGCAGTGGAGTTTAAGATATTGATTTGTATAGAGCTTGTGTTCACTTCTTTAATTGGATCATCGCCCGGTGTTTCTTCATTATCGCTAAAAATCTTCACCGCGAAGGAATAGCCAAGGAACAGCACCACCAGTCCCACAATTGCAATTGCTATATTTACTAATAGTTTACTCATTTAGATTAATTTGTCTTACTCGTTTGGATTAATTACTTATTTCTTACTTTTTGGAATAATCACGCTGACCGAAAATAGCTGTGCCTATGCGGACTATGCTCGCTCCCTGCTCTATTGCGATTTCATAATCATTAGTCATTCCCATAGAGAGGTGGGTTAACTCAGCCTCGGGGTGAAGCTCCTGCAGTTTATCGCGCAGAGTGCGAAGCAGAGTGAACTCACTGATAGATATCTCTCTATCTTCAGCGAAAGTGCCTATAGTCATTAGTCCTCTAACGCGTATATTTTTCAAGTCTTTAATGCTATCAGCGAGGGCGAAAACATCATCTGGGGCTACTCCACTTTTGGATTCCTCGCCAGAGGTATTCACCTGCAGTAGAATATCAATTATGCGATCATTTTTCGCCGCTTGTCTATCTATTTCCTGCGCCAGCTTCGCGGAGTCTACGGAATGAATCATCTTCACGAAAGGCGCAATATATTTCACTTTATTGCTCTGCAAATGCCCTATGAAGTGCCAATTCGGCTGCGGATGATTGCCTTTGATGACTTGCTCTTGCTTTTCTTTTAATTCTTGCACGTAATTCTCGCCGAACTCGATAATGCCGTCTTCCATAGCAGCGAGGACTTTGTCCAAGCTATGAGTTTTCGACACAGCCAGCACGCATACGTCTTGAGGCTGACGATTCGCCTTCTTGGCGGCTTCATCGGCACGGGAGCGTATCTCTCTGTAATTATCAATAATATAGTGAAGTTCGTTCATATTTAGTAAAGTATCTATTGTATTGGGATAATATTAGTCTAAGTAACTTAATTATTAGTATTTATTATCACTTATTATTAACAAGTAAATAGCTATTGTCCTATAGAATAAAAAAAAACTCCCTACTTTCGTAGGAAGTTGAGAAATAAATATTTTTTTAACATTATTTTAAGGACAATAATGAGTGCGGAAGAGGGGAC
>JBHADY010000135.1:0-2710 GCA_041855325.1 Ignavibacteriota bacterium | reverse complement strand
TAAGCTGAATATTAATGCTTTCGATGCAAGCAATAATAAGAAGCTCGCAGTTGATGTGTGGCTATTGCCAAGCAAGGAACACTCTGGTGCTATTTATTGCCGACCTCTGAAGTGCAGACTAAGCGAAGATGAGACTACTATTAATGTGCCTATCGAATGGCTGAAGACATTCTCTAAGATACCTGGAAAGAAACGCGATATTCTTATCCTCGTGGGCGATAAGATTTGGGGACGCAATCAGTATAAAGCTATGTACTATAATCAAGTTTATACATCAACTGAAGCTGAATTAGTACGCTTAGAAGAAACATTCGATAATAATAGAGTATTCACATTCCCATTGGTTAGAATGGATTCCACTCCGCCTGCAGTGAATCACCAAATCAAAGGCTCGATAAAGAGTGATACTACTAAAGTGCAGGGCTTGGTGAATCTCATCAAGAAGCCAGATTATGCGAATGATAAATTCAAATTCTTAAACGCTCCGACTGATGAAAATGGTAATTTCAAGTTTGAAAAGCTGAAAGCAGGTAAATATATACTATTCGCTGTTCCATTGGAAGGCAGCTATATGCCGGGCTTCTACAAAGAAGGCGATAATGCAGTTACTACTTGGGATAATGCTACAGAGATAGTAATCCCAGAGGCAGCGACTGAAAGCGTAAAAGCTAATTGCCAAATTCAATTACAGAACTTCGATGTGAATAATGGTAGCGGAAAGATTGCCGGAAAGGTTGCTGCTAATTCCGCTAATGGTAAGCTCGTAGCATGTGGTGTTATTTCTAGCGATGATGCACTAAAAGGTGTGTTTATGAGTGTATTCGATAATGTGGGCAATGCTATTAGATATGGCGAAACAGATAAGAATGGTGCGTTCAGCTTCAAAGACTTGCTCCCAGGCACATATAAGATAAGTGCAAGTATGTATGGATATACCTCGCTTACTCAGACTATAACTATTGGCTATAAAGAGGACGACAGAGACTTCAATGGTGCTAATTTCTACCTCGAACCAGCAATGAGCAATGTGAAAGACGCGAAAGAACTTAGCGTATATCCTAATCCAGCTAAAGCTATGGTAAGCATAGATTTCCCAGCAGAAGCAGGAAACGCAAACATCAGCATTATTGATGCTCTCGGAAACGTAGTTTATAGTAATACTATTACAACTGTAGATGGCGATAATAGCTATAAATACAATACTCAAAATATGGCAAATGGCTTATATCTAATCACTATTGAACTAAATAATGGCAAGAGAATAAGCACACTGCTAACTGTAATCAAGTAATCTAAATTACATTTTATTAAAGTACATTTTCTAAAATTTTAACAAAAAAGGTGAATCTATGAAAAACTCTAAAAGATTAATGACCGGGAGCATTTATATGCTCCTGGCATTATTCCTCACATCAATGATGGCATTCGCTGCTCCGAGAGTGGAGTTCTCAAATGGTGCTATCACTGTCTTTTCAGCTAATGCTGGCAATGGAGAAGTAAACTCTGAGCCTTATATTACAAGCTCAACAGAAGAGGTTGGGATACTATTAACTTCCTCTAATTCTCAGTGTCCGATTCCATTTTCTCCAGTAATGGCATCTTGGCATTATCTGAAGACAAAAATTGAAAGCGAAGCAGACACAGCAGCTGGCTATGGATATGAGTTAATTCCAAGCACATATATAATAGATGGGCACGTTCCTTTCGATGCCAGCAAGGTAAGTTTAGAGGCAGATAGGAATGTCGTGCTGGTTAGGGAATATAATCCCGGAAAGTACTACTTCAAGGTGAAGACTTGGTTTATCAATAACCCGCAAAAAGCGCATATTCTTACCCTGCTTGTTGAAATAATGAGAGAAGGACCAAAATGCGCTTACATAAAAGGAAAGGTTACTCTCCCAGCGAATGTTGCTCTCGATGCGAATGGCAATAAACGCAAAGTGAAAATCTCTGTGTGTAATTTAGTTTTGCCAAATGCTTTAGCAGACCACGTGCTAACTAGCAATATGTTCGATACTTTGGGTGCATTTAAGCATATAGCTTATACTGATGATAATGGTAATTATGAACTATACGTTCCCGAAGGCAGATATAAGATGTTATATTCCTGCGAAGAGTTAAATATAAAGAACTATTATCATTACGAATTTAACTTTTATAAGGCGCCGGAAATTCAGGCAATTTGCGAACAAACAATAACACTAAATGATATTAATATTAGCAGATATAGCGATCCCGATACACTTAAATGTGCTGTGCTTAAGGGTGTTATTAAGTTAGATCATACTTGGGATATTGCTACTGTGAAGTTCGTGGCACGCCCTACTGAAAGCAATCCATTATATTCTCTTTATCCTGGTTTCCATGTTAAAACATATCCACGCATATTAGATACTCTTATGAAGTTCTACTGGTCTATGGAATTACCAAAAGGCGAATATAAACTGGAAGTATTCAGAAATGATAGCTTGCTGTATTCGCAAATAATTAACACAGCTTGCAATACTACTACTGAGATTCCATTCATAGACGCCACTCTTAATGAGCATCCTATGGACCAAAGAGAATATAAGCTGAATATTAATGCTTTCGATGCAAGCAATAATAAGAAGCTCGCAGTTGATGTGTGGCTATTGCCAAGCAAGGAACACTCTGGTGCTATTTATTGCCGACCTCTGAAGTGCAGACTAAGCGAAGATGAGACTACTAT
>JBHADY010000134.1:0-7161 GCA_041855325.1 Ignavibacteriota bacterium | reverse complement strand
ACCCAAACTGCGGAAAAACTACACTCTTTAACTATGCCACTGGCTCGCACGAAAGAGTGGGAAACTATAGCGGTGTAACTATTGATGCGAAAGAAGGCTTAATCAAAAAGCACGGATATCAATTCAATATGTTCGACCTGCCGGGAACGTATTCCATCACCGAATACACTCCCGAAGAACTGTACGTGCGTAATCATATACTCGAAAATAAGCCGGATGTAGTGCTGAACATAATAGATGCATCTAACCTGCAGAGAAATCTATACCTTACTACTCAGCTTATTGATATGAACGTGAAGGTCGTAATAGCTCTTAATATGTATGACGAGCTGACCGAACGCGGCGATAAACTTGATTACGAATACCTCGGGAAGATAATCGGAATACCGATTATCCCAACCGTTGCAAGCAAAGCCATAGGCGTTGATGAACTCCTAAAGAAGATTATCGAAGTCTATGAGGATGAAGACCCGAACTCCAGACACGTACATATAAATTACGGAAAGGTAATCGAAGGGGAGATTAGTAAAATACAGAAGGAACTCTGGAAAGTGCCTTCAATTACAGATGCTTACTCCTCTCGATATATAGCCATAAAGCTCCTTGAAAAAGACAAAACTACGCTCAGATCATTAGAGTCGCTACCTAACTACAATGAAGTGAAAGAACTTAGCGATAATGCAATCAAAGTATTAGAGAAAGACCATAATGAATCCTCTGATACAGTGATAACTGACGCTAAATATGCCTTCGTAGATGGGGCGCTGAAAGAGACTTACGTAAAAGCTAAGGGCGAAAAGAAGAAAGCTTTCCATATAGACGACGTGCTGACGCATAGAATCTGGGGTTTCCCAATTTTCGTGCTCTTCCTCTGGCTAATGTTCCAAGCGACATTCACCATAGGTGAGTATCCAATGGGCTGGATATAATCCGGCGTGGAACTAATAGGTGAGTTTATCTCTGAGTATATGCCCGAAGGCTCGCTCAAAGACTTGCTTATTGATGGCGTAATCGGCGGTGTGGGCGGAGTGTTAGTGTTCTTACCGAACATTATGATACTTTTCTTCTTCATCTCGCTGATGGAAGACACGGGCTATATGGCTCGCACTGCCTTCATAATGGATAGGCTTATGCACAAGATTGGTTTGCACGGGAAGTCCTTCATTCCTATGCTTATGGGCTTCGGGTGCAACGTGCCAGCCGTGATGGCTACGCGTACTTTGGAGAATAAAAAGGATAGAATCCTGACTATGCTCATCGTTCCGTTTATGTCTTGCAGCGCTCGCTTGCCTGTGTATGTATTGCTGATTTCAGCTTTATTTACGGAAAACCAAGGGCTTATACTGATTAGTATTTATACCCTCGGTGTGCTGATGGCAGTGCTTACGGCATTAGCGCTTAAGAAGACATATTTTAAACAGGAGACAGTGCCATTCGTGATGGAACTTCCTCCATATCGCAAGCCTACTCTGAAGAATACTACTCGCCATATGTGGCACAAGGCTTCCGAGTACTTGCGAAAAATGGGTACGGTTATCTTAGTTGCGTCTATATTTATTTGGGCACTTGGTTATTTCCCTCAGGATGTGGAATATAGCAAAGACTATGAAACCGAAATAACTAAAGCATATTCATCTAAAGATTTTGATTCTGAGTTCGGAGTGAGCAAAATAAGAAATATATCTCAGATGTCTCATAACGAGCTTAGCGAACAAGTAAGTATGATAGAAGAACTCGAAAAAATGCAAGAAGCAGAGAGATTAGAGCTATCATACATAGGAAGATTAGGACACGCCATAGAGCCGATTATGCATCCTCTCGGATTTGATTGGAAGATAGGAATAAGCATAGTCAGCGGACTCGCCGCGAAGGAAATCGTGGTAAGCACTATGGGCGTGATATACCAAGCAGAAAAAGATGCCGACGAAAACTCCTCTAAGCTGATAAAAGCAATGAGGAGCGAAAGACACAGAAGCGGTAAGTACGAGGGCGAACTTGTCTTCACCCCGCTGGTGGGATATGGATTTATGGCATTCGTGCTGATTTACTTCCCTTGCATAGCCACAATAGCAGCAATAGGACGTGAATCCAAGTGGAAATGGGCTATATTCGCCATGATTTATACTACTTTACTTGCTTGGGTGGTGGCGTATTTAATTCACCAGCTTGGTGTTCTCCTCCAAATTGGTATGTAATGAAATAAGCTTAATCAATAATAATTATGCAAGATATATTGGTGTATATAATAATCGGAATAGCAGGATTGTTTGTTCTGAAGAATATATACAACTTAGTAAAGAAAAGTAAAAATAAGACATCTAGCGCTTGCGCTTCTTGCTCTTTGAAAGATAATTGTTCAGATAAAAAATTGCAACATAGAACCCAGTTAACCGTCAAAAAAGCTACTAGTATTAGTAAAAATGACTTAGGAAAATAAAACTATGGATTTTAGTTCTGGAGATGTCTTTACCGCCTTTATGCTCACGATGATAGCAGGTCTATCTACAGGCATAGGCAGTATAATAGCATTCGTTGCTAAAAAGACAAATAAAGCTTTTTTGGCTGTTTCATTGGGGCTATCCGCCGGTGTGATGCTCTATGTTTCTTTTGTGGAACTTATGAACGGCGCAATACTCGGGCTGAGCGTACTTTATGGTACTAAGCTCGGTATGCTATATGCAGTGCTTTCTTTCTTTTCGGGGATATTAGCTATTGGTATTATCGATAAATTAGTGCCAAACTTAGAAAACCCTCACGAAATCCGCTCTGTGGAAGATATAGGAAACAACACTGAACTGGAACAGCAGGCAAAGCAAAGCAAACTCTTGCGAGTTGGTTTATTCACGGCTATGGTATTGGCTATTCACAATTTTCCTGAGGGAATGGTTACATTCCTCTCCGCACTGAAGGATACCACAATAGCTATTCCTATCGCTGCGGCTATCGCAATTCATAATATACCCGAAGGCATTTCGGTCTCCATACCGATTTACTATGCCACAGGGAATAAAAAGAAAGCTTTCTGGCTATCGTTCCTATCAGGCTTGGCGGAACCATTAGGTGCACTTATAGGATATTTTATACTTGCTCCTTTTATTAATGAAACTATACTATTCTGCACATTTGCTGGAATTGCCGGGGTGATGGTCTTCATCTCTCTTGATGAATTGCTCCCAGCTGCCGAAACTCACGGACAGCACCACCACGCAATCTATGGACTTGTTGCAGGAATGGCTATAATGGCGGTAAGTCTCATTATGTTCTAATAGTTATGGAAAATAGCAATAAGCATAAGCACGAAGATGCTGATGAAGATAGTATGCACAAGCATACTCACGATGAGCATCATCATCACGATGAGCATCATCATCACGGACATGGTCACAAGAAAGGTGGACACGGACACGGTCATCATCACCACCATCACCACGCCCACGCTGATACGTCCAAGATGAGCACTGCTAAGCTCTTTTGGGTAACTCTGCTGAATTTATCGATAACGATATTCCAAATTGTCGGCGGAATTATATCGAATAGCTTGTCTCTGCTCTCTGATGCGGCGCATAATTTGGGGGATTCCTCGGCTATATTTATCGCTTTCCTTGCGGGAAAGAGAGCCCAGAAAGCCTCCGACGAACACAGAACTTTTGGCTATAGGCGAATCGAGATACTCGCCGCTTTGTTTAACTCCGTAGTGCTGATAGCTATCTGTTTCTACTTGATTTACGAAGCATACGAACGTTTCTTCGCCAGCGAGGTAATCGAAGGGAAGACTATGCTCTTCGTGGCTATCTTCGGTCTTTTGGCGAACTTGATATCCGTTCTCGTTCTGCAGAAGAACAAAGATGATAACCTGAACGTGAAGGCAGCATACTTGCACCTGCTCGGTGATACGCTTTCCTCCTTCGCTGTGATAGCCGGAAGTATCGCGATAATCTTTTGGCAGATATACTGGATAGACCCAGTTATCTCTATTCTCGTGTCGCTTTACTTAATAAAGCACACTTGGGGCGTAGTGCGCCAAACAGTGGATATTCTGATGCAATCTACTCCAGAGGGCATAGACCTGAAGGAAGTGAAATCGCACGTGGAACAAGTCCCAGAAGTAGAGAATATACACCATCTGCATATCTGGAAACTTGATGATACGCGCATCTTTATGGAAGCGCATATTAGCTTAAAAGATGATATTCTAATAAGCCAAACAAGTGCGATAGAAGAGAAGATTCATCACATATTGGAAGAGTTTAATATTGGTCATATCACCCTGCAGTTCGGCTATAAGTGCTGCAACGGCGAGACTAAGTTAATAAGTAATTATTAAGATACTAAATCACTATTATTTTTTTTAACAAACTTTAATGTAAGAGGTAATACAAATGCACTTCTCAAAATATCTTGCAAAATTCTTTGCAATCGCTTTACTATCTGTTTTCGTAATGTCTTGCGGAAAAGATGACAACAATAACACAGTTACTCCTGAAAAAGAAGACGTAGCAACTAAAGTTGCAGGTAAGTACAATGGTAAACTCAACTTTATGATTGAAAACTTACCAGGCATTGGCAAATGGGAACAAACTTTAGAAAACTATGTATTAGTTTTAACTAAAGAAAATGCAGAAGAAGTAAAAGTTACTTACGGTCCTATTAACATTTCTGTTCAAGCAGGTCCTGGCCAAACTATGTCTTATGAACTTCCAGCTTTCACTGATAAAGCAAAAGTTGGAAAAGATGGCGATTCTTACAAACTTGAAGGCACTATCAATGCAAAAGTTAGTGGCGTAGTTCACGGTGCAGAAAAAGAATTAGTAGTTTCTGGTTCTGTAGTTGGTCCTATTAAAGATGGCAAAGCTGACCTTAAGCTTAACATCAAAATGGGCAATATGCCATTCCCATTGCAAGCAACTTATGTAGCAGAAATCGTAAAGTAAGATGAAGAAAATTGTTTTAATTACTGCAATAGCAGTGCTTTTCTCGGCATTTGCCTTTGCACAAGATATTAAAACTAACCATAAACAAAAACGAACAGTGAATGGGCTTGTCTACACAGCTGAAGGCAAGCCCTTAGCTGGCGCTACAGTGGTAGTGAAGGGAACTTCCATCGGGGCAGGCACTAACTCCAAAGGTGCTTTTAAACTTAGCTTTAATATCGACAAAAATGAAGTGCCTTTGGTAATTTCGTATGTAGGATATAAAACTGTAGACTACAAACTAAAACCAAAAGAAGATAATCTTAAGATAGTATTAGAGGAATCTCCATACTACTTGGAGCAAATAGTAGTAACGGGAACGCGTGCCGAGCAACCGCTTAAGGAAGCTGCTATCATCACTCGTATGATTAGCGAAAAGGAAATCTCGCAGATTAATCCGATGGACGTTACCTCTATTCTGCAATTTGAACTGCCAGGGTTGCAGTTCGGTCGTCAGCACGGCACAGGCTTGCCTACTATGAACTTCCAAGGCGGAGACGGTAGCTATGTGCTATTCTTAGTTGATGGCGAAAAAGTATCTGGCGAGGGCGCCGGCAATAACGTCGATTTCTCTCGTTTCAATGTTGATAGAATCGAAAGAGTGGAAGTGGTAAAAGGAGCTATGTCTACGCTATATGGCTCAAGCGCACTCGGAGGTGTGATTAATATCATCACTAAAGACGCGAACAGACCTTTCACTGCGGATTTCGATTCTCGTTACGCTTCCAATGGCGAGCATAAGTATTCGCTCTCCGCTGGAACTAAACTTAGTGATTTCTCATCTCTATCATCTTTCTCTTTTAGGAAGAAAGATCCATTCTTAGCGTATGATAAGAGTCCGGCATATCACTATACACAAAAGCCAGATGGCAGAATCGACACTCAAGTGTATATGCCATCAGTGCTGGAAGTAACCGGCTACGAGCTTTGGGATTTCAATCAAAAGCTGAAGTACAATATTAGCGAAAGATTGACAGCTCAGGCTAATGTATCTTATTATCATAATAAGAGGCTGGCTTACCATAAATCAGAAAATAATGAAGATTTATATAAAGATTTAGCTGCGAATATTAAACTAAGATATACTCTTTCCGAAGGTCATCTTTTGAATTTATCATATAATTTCGATGACTTTAGGAAGGATATAATAAGCCTTAAGTCAGACAATGTGAATGAAATATACAGTGATTTGAATAACGTAGTGAATTTGAACTATGTGGGCGATCTGGGCGAGAACAATGTGCTTAGCGCCGGCTTCGAGTTCGCTTCCGAAAAGCTAAAACACTATATGTTCGCCGACTCTGGCTTCAGAAGCACTACAAACTACGTGTTCTTTATTCAGAATGAAGGCAAGTATTGGGATAAGGTTTCCTTAGTTCCCGGCGTTAGGTTCGATTATCACTCTGTGTATAACTTGAATGTTACCCCAAGGCTATCGGCTATGTATTCGCTTAACGACTTTGTGTTCCGCGGTGGCATAGCTGCTGGTTATCGTTCTCCGTCCTTGAAGGAGCTCTATAGCGACTACAATATGGGCGGATTGAACCTCTTTAACATAGTTGGTAATCCGGATCTTAAGCCGGAAAAGAGCTTGCAATACTCTGCTTCGACTGAGTTCAGCAGAAGCAATATGAATGCGTCTATTTCCGCAAACTATAATACATATACAGATAGAATTGGTCTCAGGTGGCAAGATAACTCCCATAATAGGAAGGACTTAGTGTATTATAACACAAGTAATTCTGCTACTGTGGGATTGGATTTCATCTTGCGCTGGAGGTATGATTTTGGTTTAAGCCTGAATTTCTCTTATTCCTACATTCAGGAGACTGAGAGAGTGAATGGGCTGAATTATTTCGCAATGCGTCCGCATAGTATGAACTTGGGCTTACGTTATGGCTTCGATATAGGAAGCGTAGAGAGCTTTATATCATTTAACTCTATGTGGTCATCAGGTATTAGAGCAGTTGTTATTGAAACAACAGAAGGTGTTTCATACGCTGACTACGAGCCGAGATATAGAAGTACCTTGCAGTTCGGTGCTAAATTACCATACGGTCTGCGAGCTAACTTCGGTATAGATAATATTTTCGACTTTAGAGATAGCAATGTATCTAATACTATCGCTATCCTTCCGGAGCAGGGACGTTCTTACGTCTTCTCGCTTTCAATGAACATAGCAGATTTACTT
>JBHADY010000133.1:0-3097 GCA_041855325.1 Ignavibacteriota bacterium | reverse complement strand
CGAAAATCGAAATCGCCCTGAGCGAAATAGCCACCAAATAAATATTTGCCTTCTTCGTTCTATGACTTATGTAAGTAAACAATTTTTGAAACTTAACCACTAAACATATATGTCAGCAACAATAACTTCTATAGCTCACTTTGTGCCACCCGATGTATATGATAATAATCATTTCGCATCATACCTCGATACAAGTGATGAATGGATAATGCAAAGAACAGGCATCAAAACACGCCACTTCTTAAAAGAAGGCGCTACATCTGATCTTATCGTTCCTGCAGCTAAGAAATGCTTAGAAAAACGCGGACTTACCCCAGATGACGTAGATGCTATCATTGTAGCAACTGTAACGCCAGATCACGCTTTCCCTATCACTGCTGCTATAGTGCAGAGAAAACTCGGCATTAAAAACTGCTGGGGATTCGATATGAATGCAGCTTGCTCCAGCTTCGTATTCGCTTTGGTGAATGCCTGCAAATTGGTGGAAAGTGGCGCTGTGAAAAGATTATTGCTCTGCGGTGGCGATAAAATGTCCTCCATTATGAATATGAACGATAGAAATACTTGCGTTCTGTTCGGTGACGGAGGCGGAGTGGCGCTTATCGAGCAATCCGATGACCCAGAATGCGGACTGAAAGACTTTATCCTTAACATCGACGGTGCCGGAGAACCGCACCTTAAGATGTTCGCCGGAGGAAGTGCTATGCCTGCAAGCAAGGAAACTGTGGAAAATGAAATGCACTACATCCACCAAGAAGGACAAGCTGTGTTTAAAGCTGCCGTAAAGGGAATGGCTGATGTATCTGCTGACATTATGGTGAAGAATAACCTGAAGGCAGAAGACGTGCGCTGGCTCGTGCCACACCAAGCAAACCTAAGAATCATTAAAGCTACTGCTGATAGAATGGGCATTAGCTCCGACCAAGTGAAAGTAAATATTGAAAGATACGGAAATACAACAAGCGGAACTATTCCAATCTGCTTATCCGAATTAGCAGAAGACGGACAGCTCAAAAAAGGCGATAATATCGTTCTGGCGAGCTTCGGCGCGGGATTCACTTGGGGCGCAGTATACTTTAAGTGGAACACAAACGGACACTAATATCTACTAATATATATAAGTATCTACCAATACATAGAAAAGGTAAACAATATGAAAACAGCTCTTCTCGCGACAGGACAAGGTTCGCAATACGTAGGAATGCTCAGCGATATTTATAACAAATACCCTGAAGCAAAAGCTACTGTAAACAAAGCAGATGAAATTTTAGGATATAAATTAAGCGCAATTTTATTCGACGGACCAGCGGAGACTCTGAAGGAAACTAGATATACTCAGCCTGCATTGTTCTTGCACTCAGCCGTTTTGACTGACTTATTAAAAGATAAAGTGAAATACGACGCTACTGCTGGTCACTCAGTGGGCGAATACGCAGCTCTATATGCTGCTGGCGTTTTGGACTTCGAAACTGCTCTTAAGCTCGTGGCTCTACGCGGCAAGCTGATGTTCGGAGCTGGCGAATATGCTCCAGGAACCATGTTCGCTGTTATCGGCGGAAGCGACGAAAAAATAGAAGCTCTGTGCGAAGAACTTACTAAAGAAGGCAATGGCAATGTTATCGTTCCTGCGAACTATAACTCTCCGGGACAGCTCGTGGTTTCCGGCTCTGCAGAATACTTACGCGGCAATGCTGATAAATTCAAAGCTGCTGGCGCAAAGATGGTGAAGGAATTAGTAGTAAGTGGTGCTTTCCACTCTCCTTTAATGCTCCCAGCAAAAGCTGAATTAGAAAAAGCTATTAATGAAGCTAACTTCTGCGATGCGAAAGTGCCAGTGTATTCAAACGTTTTTGCGAAAGCACTAACAAATGCCGGAGAAATCCGCAATGCACTGATTATGCAATTAACTGAACCAGTGCGCTGGACTCAGTCTATTCAAGCTATGCAAAACGATGGCATCACTCGCTTCTTCGAAGCGGGACCTGGAAAGGTATTGCAAGGCTTAGTGAAGAGAATTTTGCCAGAGGCTGAAATTTTTGGCTATGATAAAGCAGAAGATTTGGAAAAAATTTAGTATATTTGAATTTGTTAAGAATATTTTAAGAAATTAATTAGAAACTAAAGATTAAGATATGAAACATTTAGAAGGTAGAGTAGCCGTTGTAACTGGTGGCTGCAGAGGTATTGGCAAAGCTATCGTGGAACGCTTCCTTAGCGAAGGAGCTATCGTTTATGCTTTGGACTATGTCTTACCAGAAAATGGAAGCGAATTTATTGAAGATAAAGACCTACAAAAAAATGTACATTGCGTGCAAGTTAACGTAGCTGATTTCGACTCCGTTAATAAAGCATTCGACCAAGTGGTATCAGAAGCTGGAAGATTAGATATCTTAGTTAATAATGCTGGTATCACTCGCGATACATTAGTTCTTAGAATGACTCCAGAACAATGGGACGCAGTAATTGATACTAACTTAAAAGGTGCTTTCTATTGCGCGAAAGTAGCTGTGAAGCCAATGATGCAAAACAAATGGGGCAGAATCGTGAATATCGGCTCCGTTGTGGGCGTTATGGGCAATGCAGGACAAGCTAACTACTCCGCATCTAAAGCTGGATTAATCGGTATGACTAAATCCTTCGCTAAAGAATTCGGCGGAAGAAATATTTTATCAAATGTTATCGCTCCCGGATACGTGGTTACTCCTATGACTGACGTACTAAGCGATGAACAAAAAGCTAAATTTACAGATATTATCCCTCTTAAGCGTGGCGCTACTCCAAAGGATATTGCAAATGCAGTATACTTCTTCTGTTCTCCAGATGCAGATTACATCACTGGACAAGTGCTCCACGTAGATGGCGGTATGTTAATGTAACATCTATTTAAGTGTATCATACTTAAGTAGTAATAAATAAAGAAATTAACAATTTTTAATAACTAATTAAATAAGGTGCAAAATGGCAGACTTAAAACAAAGAATAACAGACGTTATCGTTAAAAAACTTGGTGTGGAAGAATCACAAGTTACTGAAACAGCTAACTTTACTAAAGATTTAGGCGCTGATTCATTAGATACAGTAGAGCTTATCATGGAAT
>JBHADY010000132.1:0-3306 GCA_041855325.1 Ignavibacteriota bacterium | reverse complement strand
TATAATAACAAAAAACAATGAACGATAGTGAAATATATAATAAAGCATATATAAAGAGGTAAAAGGTAAAGGGTAAAATGTTTGGTGGAAAATAGGCGATGCCTATTTTCTTATAAATTATAATAACAAAAAACAATGAACGATAGTGAAATATATAATAAAGCATATAAATTTGCGTTAAGAATAATAAAACTTAATGCTTATCTTACAGAAGAAAAGAAAGAATTTGTTATTTCTAAGCAAATACTGCGAAGTGGAACGGCTATTGGAGCTCTAATAAGCGAAGCAAAATACGCTCAAAGTAGAGCTGATTTTCTCAATAAAAATAATGTTGCACTTAAAGAAGCCAACGAAACACGATATTGGCTATCTTTGTTATAAGACAGTGGTTATCTAACTAAAGAGATGTATAACTCTATAAAACCAGAGATAGACACTATTGTGTATATGTTAGTTTCTAGTGTAAAAAAGTTAAAAGAAGATTTATCAGATAAATAAGAAAATATGAATAAGGCGAGCAAATGCTCGCCTTTAATTTTATTTGTAAATTGACTTTTGTCAATTTACAACCACACCTTTTACCCTTTACCTTTTACCTTTTACCTTAAATAAAAAAAGTGGCATAAAGCCACTTTTTTTATTTACTTATGTGTTTGTCTAAGAACTTAAAGAACTCTGTGTCCCAAATGATGAACTCTTGTGGTTTCGCTACGAAGTGAGTTTCATCAGGGAAAACTAATAGCTTAGAATCTATGCCCTGAGCTTGGCAAGCAGTGAATGCTTCTAAGCCCTGAGTATATGGTACGCGGAAGTCGCGTTCGCCAACAATGATGAGCATAGGTGTTTTCCATTTATTCACATATCTGTGTGGAGAGTGCTTTCTGTAGAAGTCTTTATTCTTTTCTGCCCAGTATGGTCCGCCGTATTCCCAGTTAGGGAACCAAAGTTCTTCAGTCGCACCATACATGCTTACTAAGTTAAATACGCCATTGTGAGCAACGAGCGCTTTGAAGCGTCCGTCTGCATTGCCGTTCATCCAATATGCTGCATAACCACCAGCACTTGCGCCACCAGCCACGAGTTTATTTTCATCTACGTATGGTTCTTTTGCCATTTCGTCTGTGCAGTCGAGGATGTCTTCCATTGGGTGTCCGCCCCAGTCGCCAGTGATAGCATTATTCCATTCTTGTCCGAAGCCCGGAACTCCGCGTCTGTTCGGAAGCATTACTATGTATCCGTGAGAAGCCATTAGGAAGTAGTTCCAGCGGAAGTGGAAAGTCTGAGCGAGCATACTTTGAGGACCGCCCTGCAAATAAGAAAGCATAGGGTATTTTTTGTTCTTATCGAAGTTTGGTGGATATACTATCCAGCACATTACGTCTTTTCCGTCGCGAGATTTAATCCAGCGGCGAGCAATTTTAGACTTAGCATAGCCAGCCATTAAGTCATCATTAATAGTAGTAATCTTATTGATTTTGCGAGAAGCTAAGTCCATTCTGTAGTAGTTAGTTGGCTCTAATATGCTTTCGCGACCATAGATAAGGTATTTGCCATCGTTAGACACGCCGATACCGCGATTGTGGTTGTACCAGCCTTCAGTCATATATTCCCAGTTTCCAGTAGCTATGTCAATTCTATGAAGCTGAACGCTACCAGTATCTTCAGCTGAGAAGTAGATAGATTTAGAGTCGTGCGACCAAGTCTTTTCGCCCACCCATTGGTCTATCTTAGTAGATATATCTTTATAAGATTTAGCAGCTCTATCGTAAATCATTAAGCGGCGCTTATCGCTTTCGAAGCCATTATTCGCCATAGAGATAAATGCTATATATTTACCATCTGGAGAATAAAGAGGATCTAAATCATAGCCTTTATTATCAGCGCAGATATTAGTATGCTTCTTAGTAGCAAGGTTATAAACGTATATATCTGAGTTTGTTTGAGTTACGAAGTCAACGCCACCCATTTTACGACCAACATAAGCGATTTCCTTTGAGTCCGGAGACCAAGAGATTTGCTCGCTGCCGCCCCAAGGTTTTAGCGGAACGTCGAACATTTCGCCTTCATTTACATCTACGGCTTGTCCGCCATCAGCAGGGATATAGAACAAGTGAGAGATGAACTCATCAGTCCATTCGTCCCAGTGGCGAATAGGCAATTGCTCGTACATACGAATATTAGCTTTTGTATATTCTGGGTATTCGTCGTGTGGGTTTTTCTTCATCTTCACGTCAGAAGTGAAGGAGAGGTATTTTCCATCTGGAGACCAAAGAACGTTAGAAGCGCCGTTTTCAGTAGCAGTGATTTGCTTCACGTTATTGCCTTTTGCGTCCATCACGAATACCTGTGGGTTTCCGTTGCGAGTGGAAACGAAGGCAATGCGTTTGCCATCTGGAGACCACTGTGGGTCCATATTATTCTTTGCATTTTTAGTTAATTGAGTAAGTGTTTTTCCGTCAGTAGATGCGAGGAAGATGTCTCTTTGGAATCTATTCTCAGGCAGAACAGCAGTAGCCTGAGTGAAGAGTATCCATTTGCCATCTGGAGAGACGCGCAATTCGGATAATCTTTTGAGCTTCATAAGCTCTGTGTTAGTAAATATTTTTTTGCCTTTTTCGGGGGCTAAGTTCCAAGCACTAATATCTGTATTAGTTAGTTTTTCGCTTTTCTGTGCGTGGGCATTTCCTGCAGTAGCACCGATTAAGCATAGACCTAATAGTCCCATTTTCAAGAAATTGATAGGTTTAGACATATTAATTAAATGTTGATTAATTATAAATTATACAAACTACTAAAATACGAAACTTTAGTTAAATATTAGGAAAAATTAGCTATTTATCTATACATTAATATGTATTATGCAAGTATTTATGACGATGCTCACACTTTTTTTCGCTTTATTCGTTAATATTAATACAGATAATAATTACTAAATCAAATAGGAAAACATAGATATGAGGACTAAACAAATTACACTTTTAGCAATAAGCACTATAGTTATTTGCCTCTTAGCTTTAAATTATGTGCTGAGCAACAGCGGAAGCTACGACGAAAAAAAAGCCGACGGACTATACAAAAAATATTGCGCTAAGTGCCACAAAAACAACGGAGAAGGCATAAAAAAGGTATATCCCCCACTGAAGAATGCAGATTACATACAAAAAGCAACGAAAGAGGACTTGCTCCGCGGAATGCTTTTTGGTCGTTCCGGCAGCGTAGTAGTTAACGGCGTGAAGTACAACGGCGTAATGACCACAGAGGTGGATAAATCCCTCTCGGACGATGACATAGCATTAATTCTTCAGC
>JBHADY010000131.1:0-2961 GCA_041855325.1 Ignavibacteriota bacterium | reverse complement strand
GTGACTGGAGTTCAGACGTGTGCTCTTCCGATCTACATATTCGCTCCATACAGCAAACCGAGGGAATTCACCTGCTTGAAATTCCCGACTATCAAATTATGCTGTCCAAATTCCTTCTCCACATAGAATGAGTGGAAGTCATACACTTCCCGCTCACCGAGGTCTTTATCTAAGTTAAATCCCACTTTATAGCCAGAGATGGAGGCGATCGCCTTATTCGCCGTGGCAAAGTTAGAACCGAGGTATTTCCCGCTCTTTATTCCGTGATTTCTCTGCAGAGGGAAATCGCTAAGATTACGGAAGTAATATGTATTCTTAGTTTTTTTGCTTGGAGCTTCTTCTTCGTAGTATGTGCATTGCTGTAATATGTATAATTGCAAAGAACTTAGCTCTATTTCTTCCTCTATATTATCTATGTTTCCAGCTTTTGTTATGTGGTCTATCACGGCTTGTGCATCTTTCTGACTGAAATATGGCAGCTTAGATAGCTTATAACTACTTACTTTATATAGGTTTATCTTATTTGACTTGTAATACTCAATATCTTCGATTATCTGCGATACTTCCTGCTCGGAAAGCTCCATTTCCAGCAGTATATTATCCAACTCCCCCTTCGCAGAATAAAGCGAAGCAAAGCTAAACAATATTGTTAACATTATAAAGAATATATATTTAAGTATATTTTTCAACATCATAATTATTATATAAGGAATTATTGCTATTTTTGTATAATTTGTTGTTCATACAATTCCCAATTTTACGTATGCTCAGCAAATTAAGTAATTCAATTCTTTACCTTTCAAAAATAAGCAAAAAGAATGAAATTTACCAAATACATAGCATACATATTTCTGCTTGTTTGCATAGCTTTCCCGGCTACTTCTCAGGAAATAAAGCTGAAAGTGAATGTTAATCTCGATAGAATTAACTACGATAGCCGTGTGGGACTGAATAACTTCTCCTCCGAGATAGAAAACTACGTGAACTCCCAGCGCTTCCTCGACGAAGAGTGGGAGGGCGATCCTATCCCCGTGGAGATAAATACCATATTCTCGCACGCAGAAAGAAAGAATCGCTATAAGGTTACTATGCTAATCAATGCAAATAGGCTATTGGACGGGAAGGAAGACGAACTCGCCTATTCCTCCTCCGTGCAATTCTATGAAGCTGAGTGGGAATTCGAATACAATAATGGTGGCAACCTATACCTAAGCCTAACCAAGTACGATGAGCTCTCCACTATGCTTAACTTCTATATGCTTATGGTGATTGGCTTCGATATGGATACCTATCAGGCAAGCGGGGGGAATCCTGCTTTCGAGAAAGCACGAAACCTCGCCATACTCGCATCAAATGAAAAAGCCCTCGGCTTCGATATACGCAAAGATGCAGCCAATTTCACTAAGTACAACTTAGTGAATGAAATACTCGATATGCGTATGCAGGAAGTACGCAGACTCATCTTCGCTTACTATGTGAATGGTATGGATAAAATTGCGTTTAATCACGATGAAGCCGTAGTGGAAATATCCCATATTCTCAATGACTTAGCAATATATAAAAGAGATAAATTAATGCTTCAGAATCACTTAATCAGCATATTCTTCGAAACTAAGCACAATGAGCTTGCATCTTTATTCAATGGCTTCGCAGATAAAGCTGTATTCGAGAATCTGAAGTACCTCGATCCCACGAACACAGCCCAATACAATAAAGCTGCCGAAGGGACTTTCTTAGATAAACAATGAGTTATAATTAACAATAATTAGACAATTCACTAAAAATTAATAAATCAATTAAAGAGGTTAAAGTAATGAAAAGATTTTCTACACTATTGGTGTTATTCCTCTCTGCTATGATGTTCTTCTCTAGCAATAAGACACAGGCAGACGACACTAATGTACAATTATACCCCAAAATGGTATTAGCAGAGATGTTCTATGGGGCAAATACACGTGTGTCAGCACAATTCTTCAATCGAGAAGCTATTCAGCAATACATATTTGGTAAGCCAAATTTGTTTATTCCAATTAAATTTTACAACAATTGGCCCGAAGGCAATGATGAAATCTATAATGCAAACCCTGAAATGATAGATGCAAGATTTGCTTTCTACGGTTTAAACACAATTCCACGCTTAGTTGTTGATGGTGATGTCTATGAAAATGGGAAAGATACTATGCTGATTATGCCAATTGAAAGGGAAAAAATGGGCATACAATCTACTCCATATTTAATTGCAGTTTCTCATAAAATTGAAGGCGACTTGGTTAAAGCTACTGTAAAAATTAAATCTGATGTAGCAGCAAACAATAAGAAGTTACAGGTTGCTTTGGTCGAATATAGCTATGAATACGAAGCAGGCACAGGCGAAAGAGAACACTACTTCATCGCAAGAGATATGGATGGAAATGGCGCCGGTAAAGATTTTAGCCTAAAAGCCGGAGAGGAAAAAACTTTCGAAGTAGTATTCCCTAAGAAGAACTACAAAGAAGCTGAGTTATACATTGTAGCTTGGATGCATGGTAACAACTATAAAACTGTAGAACAAGCTGGCACTAACTTCAACGAATTAAAACAAGGTGCTACTATTTCAAGCAAGACTAAATATAATTACTTCTATGTGGAAAAAGGCAAGACCACTGACATAGTATTGGACATCAAAAACCAAACAAACCATGAAAGTACTTTCGATTTAAAAGAGGCAGGTACTCTGCACCAAGATTCAAATAACATTACTTTGAAATTTGAACCTGCAACTGTTAAATTGGGACCTGGCGAAACTAAAGAAATTACCCTAAAAGTTACGAGCAAAGATCAAGCTAATTACTCTTTAGCAATAATTCGTCCTAAGCTATCTGCTCCAGGAATAGATGTCTCTAGTAGCATCTTATTAGGAACAATGACTAAAGACCCTAAACACGTAGTTTATTTCAACCTGCCAAATATGAAATCAGCTAG
>JBHADY010000130.1:0-4357 GCA_041855325.1 Ignavibacteriota bacterium | reverse complement strand
CTGCAAGATTAGTCTGCATAGGCATTCAATTCGTGGAAGTTAATGATTTCGCCGAAAATGAAGACGAAAAGTATATCTGCAAGACGTCTGCTCTCACGCTGAATGATTCACTCGCAGATGGAGAAATGAAACAAACTGAACTATCTGACGGGCATATCTCTTACGAATATAACGAAAAGACATTATTGGAGACATTCTGGAAAATACTCACGAAGTATCCGTCCTCGCACTTGATTTCATTCAACGGACGCAACTTCGATGCTCCTTTCCTTATGCTTCGTTCGGCTAAGCTAAAGGTAAGACCTTCGCGTAATTTAATGCAAGGCACTAAGTTCAAATATGCTCTGCACACAGATTTAATTGATGAGCTTACCTTCTATATGCCAACTCAAGCTGGCGCTACTCGTAGGTATAACTTCGATTTCTTTACACGCGCTTTCGGCATTACATCCCCTAAATCAGAGGGAGTAGATGGCTCAAAGGTAGCGGAATTCTTCCACGACGGACGAGTAAATGAAGTAGCTGAATATTGCTTGCGCGATGTGAAAGCTACTTGGGAACTCTACCGCTACTGGGAAAAATACTTAAAATTTTAATCATATTCACTTAAACAAACTACTACTATGGAAAAAACATTAAATTACATCGAATCTAACAAAGATAGATTCCTAAATGAATTAATCGAAATCCTAAGCATTCCGAGCGTTAGTAACTCGGAAGAATTCTCTAAATATACACTACAAGCTGCTGATTGGGTGGCTAATCAAATGAAAACTATAGGAATGGAAAACGTTAGCCTACTCGACACTGGCGGATACCCTATCGTATATTCCGATTGGATGCACGCAGGCGCAGACAAGCCAACTGTACTAATCTATGGTCACTACGACGTTCAGCCAGCTGAATTTAACGAATTATGGCACCACGACCCATTCAAGCCTGAAATAAGAGATGGTTTCATCTTCGGACGTGGCACTGCAGACGATAAAGGTCAGTTCTTCACTCACCTGAAAGCAGTGGAATCACTCATTAAATCCGAAGGCGGACTCCCTTGCAACGTGAAAATCATCATCGAAGGCGAAGAAGAATCCGGAAACGAAAACCTACCAACATTCATCAAAGAAAATGCTGATAAACTAAAGTGCGACGTTGTAATCGTATCAGATACTGAATGGTTCGCTAAAGGCTTACCTACTATTTGCTACGGACTACGCGGTATTTCCTCTATGGAATTAACTGTTACTGGTCCTAACCGCGACCTTCACTCTGGTTCATTCGGTGGTGCTGTGGATAACCCAATTCACGCTCTCAGTCGCATCATTTCTCAATTCTGGGACGAAAACGGCAAGCTCGCTATCCCAGGTATGTACGATAAAGTGCCTGAACTTACTCAGCAAGAAAGAGATGCTTTCAAGAAACTTCCTTACAACGAAGAAAACTATATGAAAGACCTCGGAGTGGAAGCTCTTCACGGCGAAAAAGGCTTCACTACTCTTGAGAGAACTTGGGGACGCCCTGCTCTCGATATTAATGGTATTTTCGGTGGCTATACTGGCGAAGGTGGCAAAACTATCATCGCAAGCAAAGCTACTGCTAAAATCTCTATCCGCTTAGTGGGCAAACAAAACTCTGACGAAGTATTCGAAATGATGAAATCTTACATAGCTAAGATAACTCCAAAGAGCATTAAATGGGAACTTAAGTATGACCACGGTGGAGAACCAGTAGTTGTGGATATTAACGACCCAGCTATCAAAGCTTGCGAAACTGCTATGTCTAAGGCATTCGGCAAAGAAGTAGTTTATATGCGCGAAGGCGGCTCTATCGGTATCGTTTCTATTTTCGACGAAGTGCTGAAAGCTCCTATCGTTCTTATGGGACTTGGCTTGCCAACAGATAATATTCACTCTCCGAACGAAAACTTCTGCTTAGATAACTTCTTCGGCGGAATTAAGGCTTCTGCTCACTTCCTTCACGAAATCTGCGAAGTTAAGAAGTAATATCATCAAAAGACTAAGCAATACACATAAAAAGAAAGGCGATTCCCACGAATAGGAGTCGCCTTAATTTTATTCAACAATCAAGGAATGTAGATTATTTCAAGCCTTTGAATTCGCCTGATTGTAATTTCGCAACTTGAGAATAAATGGAAGGACAGTTATTGCATAAGAATAACTTAGCACCATTTCTTCTTACGACTTCAATAGTTCTCTTTTTGATTTCAGTTTCAAAAGAGTTTTCTTTTGGCTGACCATTGCAATTAACCATCAAATATCTAATATAACCGAAGTAAGCCTGAGAAACTGCAGGTGGATTAGCTGGATTAACTGATACTACTATTTCGTATGGTTCATTAGGAGTATAGCCATTTGTATAAGAAGCACCTGTCAAATATGCAGCGATTTGATAAGGACGTGCATAGTTAGCATCAGAACTAAATAATTCTTTTAATCTACGTGTACACTCTGCTACATTTGGCTTAACACCCGTAGAACTAACTGGAGAGTTGTGTTCAATGCATTTGGTTCCAACTGTTTTGTCTCTTCTATACATTTCAAATGCCATAAGTTGAAGCATAACAGCACCCTCAGGTTTGTCACCGTATAGCTCTTGAAGCTTTAAAAATTCAGCTTCGTTCTTAGGGAATCTATTAAACTTAACAGTTGCCTTATCTGTTGGGTTATGGTCTGTTGCATGAATGCCACCAGTGATTTGAACATTGATTTCTTCAATGTTTACATCGTTACCGCCGTTGTTTCCGCCGCCGTTGTCGCCATTTCCACCGTTGCCACCGTTACCGCCGCCATTTCCACCGTTACCACCGTTACCGCCGCCACCATTATCAACATTGGAACTGTTAGGCTTGCTATTGTCTGTAGTGCCAGAGCAACTTACCATAGAAATGGCAAAAATACTAATAACCATTACGGTTAGTATAGCTATTAATTTAGAATTATTATTAAACATAAAGTTATTGATATATAGTTGAACAAATTATTATTTCAGTTAATACAAAATTAATGAATATTGTTCACTAATACAATACGAAAAATACTGATTCTATCTAAGTAATTTGTGCAAAATATCAGAAAAGCCTCTGTCAAAAAAATTTGACATCATAAACAACTATCTCAGAGCTTCTTCCAAAGCGGTGCGTGCGTTGGTCTTTTCGTCTCGGTACTTAATGATAATAGGAGTAGAGATGGCAAGTCCATTCTCTTGGGCGAAGTCTCCGCCTATCTTTCGACTTCCTTGCACGACCACTGCACCGGCTGGGATCTCTAAGTTCTTATCAGCAGTGGCAGTTAGCACTCTATTATGAACTATATCATATACCTTAGTGGAAGCATTAATTATAGTTCCTGTGCCGATAACCGCATTCTCTCTTACGATAACACCTTCGTAAATACCGCAGTTTCCGCCTATCATTACATTATCTTCTATGATTACAGGGCTAGCCCCCGCGGGCTCCAATACTCCGCCAATTTGCGAAGCAGCAGAGATATGCACATTCTTGCCGATTTGCGCACAAGTTCCGACCAACGCGTGAGAATCCACCATAGTCCCCTCATCAATATATGCACCAATATTGATATACATAGGCGGCATACAAATCACGCCTTTAGCAATGTATGCACCTGTACGAATGGAAGAACCTCCCGGCACTATGCGAATACCATCTTCCAGAGTGAAGTCCCTAACCGGGATAGTATGCTTATCGAAGAAGGATAGAGAATCAACTGACATATCCTTCATATTTCCGAATTTAAAGAGGAGGAGAATCCCCTGCTTAACCCAAGTATTTGCTTTCCAATTTCCGTTTTCATTTTTCTCTGCGGAGCGAATTTCGCCCTTATTCAGCGCCTCGATGAAATCGGGAATGAAGTTCTTATATTTATCATCATTGATAAGCTCGGGCTGACTCATCAATAGTTCTACTGTATTTTTTAGCTCTTTCATAGTCTTATTTAGCAAATGAGTAATTTAATATCTTGTAAATTAGTCGAGATGTAGTAATATCCGGATAAGATACTCCCACTACTGGGGCGAGTTCCACCACGTCTAAACCGATTATCTTCTTGCCTTGGCGCACTATTTCTCTGAATATTTCGAGAGTTTCATTATAGAGGAAACCATCTGGTTCGGGAGTGCCTGTGCTTGGAATAAGCGACGGATCGAAGTAATCCACATCGAAGGAGATATATATCTCGTCTGCGAGGGTATCGACTACTGCTTTCTGCCAGTTTTCTCCGTGCAAGCCACGTCTAATTGCAGAAGCGTAAAAAGTATTAATTCCCTTTTCCTTAATAAGTCTGCTTTCTTCTATGCACTGAGCGCGAATACCCACTTGGGTGAG